>JBJTOP010000236.1:0-6162 GCA_046074645.1 Planctomycetaceae bacterium
CAGAACACCGCTCTCGGGCAGATCACGATCCAGTCTGCGACCGACGTTACCCTGCAAAGCGTCCTTGCCACCGGCCTGAAGCAGGAAGCAGGGACAGGTCTGACGACCCTTGCAGGCCCCGTCACGACCACCGGTGTTGCCGGTATTGATCTCAAGGGCAAAGACCTGCGAATTGAGAAACTGGTCACCACACAGAACGACGGTGTCGTGACAACCAATCACACTGACGCGGTGACGATTCTGGCCGACGGTGACATTCAGTCCGCAGGCAGCGTGAACATTTCCGCCGCCAGCATCAAAACCGCGGGTGACATTCAGACCAGCGACGACGATATCACGCTGACCGGTGCCACCACGCTGACAGGCTCGATCACTCTCGGCACCGGCGCGGGTGGCGGCGATATTTTGCTGAACAGCAGCATCGAGGGCTCTGCTGATGGTGCTCAGAATCTGACAATCGCAGCAGGGACCGGCAACGTGACGCTCGTTACCGCTGCGGGACAAACGACCGCGCTCGGTCAGGTCACCATCCAGTCTGCTAAAAACGTCACCCTGCAAAGCGTCCGAGCGACCGGTCTGAAACAGGACACAGGCACCGGTCTGACAACGCTCTCCGGCCCGATCATCACCACTGGCGTCGCTGGTATTGATCTCAAGGGCACGGACCTGCGCGTAGAGAAACTGGTGACCACTCTGAATGACGGTGGCGTCACAACCAATCACAGCGGCGCGATCACGATCCTCAACGACGGTGACATCCAGTCCGCCGGCAACGTAAACATTTCCGCTGGCAGCATCGCAACCTCCGGTGATATTCAGACCAGCGACGACGATATCACGCTGACAGGTGCTGCCACGCTGACTGGTTCGATCACTCTCGACACCGGTGCCGGTGCAGGCAACGTCACACTGAATGGCTCGGTTGACGGCACAGCGGCCGGTTCCCAGACGCTGACGTTCGTCGCTGGCACCGGCAACGTGATTCTGCTGGCCGCTACCGGACAGAACACAGCCTTAGGCCAGATCACCATTCAATCTGCGACGAACGTCAACCTTCAGGGCATCCGTGCAACCGGCCTGAAGCAGGAAGCCGGCTCCGGGATCACAGCGCTTACCGGTCCAGTAACCACGACTGGTCCGGCTGGAATTGATCTCAAAGGCAAGGATCTGCGAGTTGAGAAACTGATTGTCACCCAAAACAACGGTGGCGTCTTAATCGACAACAGCGGCACCGTAACCATGCTTGCCGCAGGTGACATTCAGTCTGATGGCAGCGTCAGCATTTCCGCCAGCAGTATCTCCACGGCGGGTGACATCATCACTTCCGGTGACAGCGTGACGCTGGACGACGCTGTGGTTCTCACCGGTCCGGTTCTCATCGGGACTGCTGGTTCCACAGCAGGAAACATCTTCTTCCGGGCTGGGGTTGATCTCTCGGGGCATGACCTCCGACTCAACTCCGGGGACCAGGGCTCGATCACTGCTGAGCAGGCGATCACGGGAGATGGAAGTCTGATCGTGGAAAATGGTCTGAGCATGACGTTCAACCAATTGAGTCTGCGGCGGCTGGATATTCTGCGGGCGGTGGCATCCGTTCATTTCACAGCAGCTGTGACTGTTTCCTCGAATGGCCCCGGTACACCGCCTGTTGCCTTCCGAGTTCGCTCACTTGGCAATGTTGATATTGATGGAACGGTGACCGCCAATGCCTCGGGTGGGCTCGGTATTGATGTGGCTGGCGTCGATATCAACATCAATCGGGATATGCAGGCTACCGGGAGCATCTCGGTACGTGCAAGCCGGGATCTCTCGGTTGCTGCTGTCACAGTTACAGCTGACAGTGACGCAAATGGTGGCGTGCTCAGGCTCCGAGGTGACGATGATCTGCAGAATGGGGGAATGCTGCAGGCAGCCGCTGGTTCTGTATTGAAAGGCGCATCCGTTGATCTGGCGGCAGCAGAGATTCTGCTGCATACGGTAACGGCCGCGTCCGGTGATGTACTGATTGTCTCCGGCGGCTCGGCGACGCTGAATAACACAGTCAAGTCCACGACCGGGGCGGTCGTGGTTCGGGCGGCCAGCAATCTCGCCATCGCTGGCGATCTGAGTGCCGCTCTTCATGCAGAACTTCGAGCTGACACGGACCTGAACGGAACGGGTGCCATCAGCCAGACAGCGGGCATCGTGACCGCTGCCTCCGGTGTCTTTTCTGCAGCTGCGGGCATTGATGGTGTCGGCGAGCCCGGACTTCCCGCGGGATTCACAGTGTCACTCGGCAACGTTTCCGCCATTAACAGAGTGTCGGGTAACCTTCGCATCGTTCAGACTGCTGCAGGTGGAACACTCACCACCGGTCTGATTCGAAATGTTCCGGGGCCGGTTGTACTGCGAGTCCTGAACGGATCTCTGGCCGATGGAAATGGGGCGGACCGCAACATCGAAGCGGCGTTCGCAGACATCAGTGTCACTGGTGGCAGTATCGGCAGCGCTTCCGGTGATGTTTTTCGGGGCATTTTTGATGCGATTGAAGTGGATATTTCCGGAGCATTCGTCGTCAGTGCTCCTGACGGATTCGCTGTCGTTTCCGGACACATGGGTGGTCCCGTATCAGTCACTGCAGCGTCCGCGTATCTGCAGAGCGCTGGGGACATCGATCTTTCAGCCAACGCCCCAGTTATCAACGCCAACCTTGCGGTCCTGTCTGGTGGCATCGTACGAACTCCGGACGCAGGACTTGCGGTGACCGGCGATCTGCGACTGGAAGCCAACTCCGTTTCATCGCAAACGCTCAGCAACCCTGTGGTGCTCGGAACACCCGCCAAACGTACCGATCGACTTCTGCTGAAAGTCACGTCCTCCTCGGCGACCGATTTTCAGATCGAAGCTGATCAGCTGGATGCCGCTGCGGAAAGTACGCTCCAGCTGACATTGCATGGTCCAACTCTGTTCACCGACCTCAATTGCGACCTGACGGCACTCAATAACCCGGGTCAGCTCACAGTACTTCAGTCTGCCGCATCTTCAGTCACGCAGGGAACAAGTCGTGGCACGTCTGCGGGCAGTTCCATGAATGACCGTTTGATCAGCGGTGGCCTGCTGCTTGTCGGCAGCAGCTCATTTATCCTGGACCATCCCGAGAATAACGTCGGCGTTCTCGCTGCGGAAATTGGCGGTAACCTGACTTATCGGGATACAAATACGTTGCAGATCAGTCAGCTGACCGGGGGCCCATCCGGTCTTTCTGCTATCGGTGTCTCGACGCTGGACAAGGAAATCCTGATCTCAACGGAGTCGGGCAACCTTGAGCTGCTCCGTCGCGTCTCCGCCGGAACTGCAAAAGTCGGCCTTTCCGCCGGCGGGGACCTGACGCAAAACGTCACAACCCGCGTCCACGCGGCAGAGGCAATTCTTCGCGCTGGTGGCAATATCAGCCTTGCCAGCCCGCACAATGACATCGGGCGTATCGCACTGACCAGTGGCCAGAATGCAGAAGCGCAGATGGCAGGTGGGCTTACCGTCGGAGCTGTCACACTGAGCTCAGGGTCTCTCAGCGGAGTCGTCTCCGGCGGCTTCACCGACCTGCGTGCTCTGAGTGGCAATCTGCTGCTCGAACGATCCGTGACTGCCGGCAGTGGTGCGTTGCTTGAAGCCAGCGGCTCAGTCGCTCAGCTTGCGGGTGCCAGCCTGCAGTCCGCAGGGCTGGCCGTCAAAGCAGGCAGCTTCGTCGATCTTCAGGACAACGGTAACGCCATCGGAACGTTCGCCGCCGATTCCGGTGGAACACTCCGTCTCAATCACGCTTCAGCACTGGATATCAGCACCGTCACGGTCAACGGTGTCACACTGACCGGGCTGACGACGGCTGGAGCGGATGGCCTTCTGACCACGCTGAGTGGCGGAATTCAGCTCAGCAGGGCAGTGAATCTCGGGGCAGGTAATCTGGGACTTTTCAGTGCTTCGACGGTGCAGCAGGGCACCGCCGGCGACATTACCGCTCAAGGTCTTGCGGTGAGGGCCACTGGCGCGATTCTGCTCGATAACCCCGGCAACCTGATCGCTCGTCTGGCAATGACAGGCGACGACGACGCAACCGTTAGAAGCGGGCAGTCACTGCGCGTTGCCACTGTAAACGTAACCGGTGTCTCCACGACCGGTATAGTTCTCACCAGCGGTGATCTGACGATTCGAACAACGGCTGGAAGTCTGGAAATCAGCAATTCAGTTTCGATTACGTCCGCGACATCCACTGCTTCCCTGTTCTCGGCAGCCGATGTGGACCTGAATGCAGACGTTGCGGCCCCGGCCAGCCTGACGATCGTTGCCGATGCCGATAACAGCGGGAGCGGCGCAATTCGCGGTAGTGGTCTGCTTTCAACGGCTGTAGGGCGACTGGAAGCCGCTGAAGGAATAGGAACTCTGGCACCAATTCAGACGAAAATGAACCTGGTCTCCGCTCGGAATACTGGCGGCGGAAGCATTCGTCTTTCAGAAGTCTCCGCAGGTGGCGATCTTGCGATTGCTGATGTCGAAAACTCAGCCGGACTTGTTGACATTACTGTCAACTCCGGTGGCCTGCTTGATGGAAATGCCGACACCCTCAATATTCGCGCTCGGCTTGTTACGTTGACCGCAGTCGGCGGTAATATCGGTACTTCATGGTCACCTTTTTTCCTGCAGCAGCCGGATACGATTGAAGTCAATGTTGCAGAGTCCTTGCTGGCTGTTGCGTCCGGCTACACAGTTGCTCTCTCCGGGTTGATCGGCGGCGAAATCACCGGTGCAGCCAATGCCTTCTACGTGAGTTCCACAGAAAGCCTGACATTTCTGTCTGACACTCCGGCAATCGCCAACCTCGCTCTGCTGGCAGACTCAGACAAATCCGGCAGCGGAATACTGACCCTCGCCAACTCCTTAACAGTTTCGGATAATCTTTTCCTCACCGGCGCCCAGATAGTAGCCGCTGACGGCACGATCGATCTTGCCGCAAAACGACTGCTGGTACGCACCGGGTCGAATGTTTCTCTGAATGTTGCCCTCAGCGAAACAGCCGCAGGACGCCCCGGAGTTCTCGATGTGTCAGCTCATGGAGACCTGATTATTGAGCTCGGTACGTCCGCCGTCCTTGCTGACCTTGATGGCGACAACGTGGCGCTGAAGACGACTGATGCCGCGGGAAGTATTACTGTCAATGCCGCGGGCACAACCCTGACGGTGGCCGATGATGTCATCAGCAATCTTGATAGTCAATCCACCGCAGGAACCGGTCAAATCAGCCTCTCCGCCAGTACTCTGCTGATTCAGGATGCGATTCTCGCTGATAATGGGGATGTCGCACTCCGCGCATTCGCCGCCGTACACTTCGAAGACACGGTATCCTCCGCAGATGACTTTGATCTGAATGGTACCCTCGACAACGATAACCTGCTCGCAGTCTCCACGCTGAGTGGTAATGTGAAAGTTCTGGCGGGGTCGTTCGCTGTTAACGGAGCCACCGCGGGAGAAATTCAAATGGCAGGCGCAACACGGCTGATCGCCGGGCGCACTGACAACCCCATCAGTCCAGGCTCAAACGGCAACAACAATTTTTCGCCCATCGAACCCGGCACGCAGACAAAACCGGCTGGATCCGCATCCATCCGACTGGCCGCTGACCTCAACATCAGTCTTTCAGGGCTGTTCTCCGTCAGCGAAGGAACAGATGCAATCGTTGTTGAATCAGCAACGGGGGCGATTCTAAGCACGGCAAGCCCCGGCGCCGCGGCGATTTCGCTGCTGAGCGACAACGGCACCGCTCAGCTGCTCAGTCGCGGAAGCATCGGCGCGACCACAGCTTCAATCGAACTGCACGTGTCGCGGATTCTGGCAGTCTCGCAAACTGGAAGCATGTTCCTGATCGAACAAAACGGACTGCTTGCGATCGATCTCCAGGCGGCTTCCGGAGACGTCCATATTACCCTTCTCGACGGTAGCTTGCTCGATGGTGACGCTGCAGTTGATGTCGTCGCTGTTAACACCACAATCCAGCTGAACGGGACAAACACAACAGTCGGCACGGCCGCGAATGCCCTGCAGACGTCGGTGAACACTCTGAGCGTCCAGAACAGCGGTCAGCAGTACCTTGTGGAACTGAATGGACTGTCCGGAGTTAATCTGAACGCCACA
>JBJTOP010000237.1:0-33393 GCA_046074645.1 Planctomycetaceae bacterium
GCCACGAAGTTGGTGGACCCTGCGAGACCAAAAATCCATGCGAGCCCATACAGTACGAGGGCGGAGGAGAAGATGCTCAGCAAAAAATACTTGATGGTGGCTTCTCGGGACATCCAGTCGCTGCGGCCGAGATAGAGCAGGATGTAGGTTGGGATGCTGACCATTTCAAGCCCCAGGAACACGCCGACAAGATCGTTCGCAAGAGCAACAAAGTTGACTCCGGCGAGGATCGCGAGGAGGCAGGCGAAGGATTCTGCGGAGTGTCCGTCCTCGGTTTGATCCCAGATGACTAATGTCAGCAGCATGCCTGTGATGATGGTGACGCCTCGTACATACCACGCGAAAGCATCCGGCCTGAAGGGCCCGAGTGAATCGGGTGCAATCGGCGCACGGAGCCAGGCGAGGGCCGCACAGCCCAGGGCGAGCAGCGCGAGAATACCCCAGCGATGCCGCAGTCCGGCAGCGGCCCTGTTGGATTCAGTGACAAGGAACGGTGCAGCAAGAAACATGATGCACACGGTCGCAATCAGAATAATTTCCGGAATGATCAGTCCGGCTGCCTGATTGAGGTCCTGAAATGCGGGCACGGGTCAGTCTCGGCAAGAGGGGGCGGTGGAAGATGAAGCGGACAGGTTGGAATCAACTACGGGGGTTGTATTCCGGTTTATGGGCGAGAATTCGCTATGCGGATAATGGGTGGAGCTGTTGGGGACGAGGCGGCCGCTGCAGCTTCGGTCTCCAATTCCTTGTCTTTCCGGAGAGAACCGGATTCATGCAGGAGTCGAACGAGGGGCCGAATATCGGGCTGAATCAGGTCGATCAGCGGCTGGGGACGCACTCCGATCCACAGACACAATGCGGCAAGCGGAGCCACCGCGAGGAACTCGCGAGCCGACATGTCTTCGATCTCATCGCCACCATGGTGCGGTTCGACAAGTTTTCCGAAGAAGACTTTCTGAACGGCCGTGAGCAGATACCACGCGCCGAGAATGACACCAGTGGTGCCAAGAGCAGAGTAGAGGGGGTTGACCTTAAACATCCCGGCCAGTGACAGGAATTCGCCAACAAACCCATTCAGACCAGGGAGTCCGATGCTGGACATGGAAATGAATACCATGCCAATTCCGATTCGCGGCAGCTTCGTTGCCAAACCGCTCATCTCGGACATTTCGCGGGTGTGGTAGCGGTCGTAGATCATGCCCACGAGAATGAAGAGTGCCCCGGTGGAGAGACCGTGATTGATCATTTGCAGGACGCTGCCGGTAATCCCTTCGGCGTTGAGCGCGAAGAGCCCCAGCATGCAAAAGCCAAGGTGTGCGACAGAACTGTAGGCCACGAGTTTTTTGATGTCGGACTGCCAGAGGGCACACAACGATCCGTAAATGATGCCGATCACAGAAAGCAGTCCAACGATGGGCACTCCGAGGCTGAGAGAGGCCGCAGGGAACAGCGGCAGGCAGATTCTGAGAAATCCATACGTACCCAGTTTCAGCAGAACACCGGCAAGAATGACGCTGCCTGCTGTTGGCGCTTCGACGTGGGCCAGTGGAAGCCACGTGTGGAAAGGGAACACTGGCACTTTGATCAGGAATCCCATGGACACCGCAATGAACAGAGCCTCCTGAACTCCGGGTTCCAGAGGATGTTCGCGAAGCCATGTCAGGAGGGCTGGAAGGGATGTCGGATTTTCGAGTCCCCCGGATGCAGCATGGAGAACCAGCCAGATCAGCCCGGACAGAGTGACGAGGCTTCCGGCGAGCGTGTAGAGGAAGAATTTCACAGCGGCCCATTTGCGATCGCGCCCACCCCAGACCGCGATCAGGAAGAAGAGTGGGATCAGGGTCATTTCGAAGAACACATAGAACAGGAGCAGGTCAAAGGCGCAGAACACTCCGATCAACCCGGTTTCCAGCAGCAGCAATGATGCATAGAACTCGGATGCCCTCGTCTGAATCGATTCCCAGGAGATCAGAATGGCTGAAACGGTAAGCAGGGTCGTTAATGCGATGAGTGCGATGCTGATTCCGTCGACACCGAAGTAAAGGCTGAGCTGAAGGCGACCGTTGTGCAGCCATGGGATGACTGTCTCGACCTTTGGCGAGATCACCGAGAGGTTGCTGGACGAAGACTGCAGAGGGGAGCCACCCGTTTCCAGACTGGTTACACTCGCCTGAAAGCCGGCGAGGAAGAGCACGGAGCAGAAGAAGGCGAGCCCGGCCCCGCAGACCGCAATCCAGCGAGCGCTGCTGGTGTTAATCGATGTGCGGAAGAGCATCAGCAGGACGGCTGTGACCGCCGGAATCCCGAGTGTGATAAAAAGAAGTGCGTGCATGGAAAATCCGCCAAGGGCAGAGAAGTATTCGCAGAAATTCAGAGGAGACTGAGGACGATCACGACAGCAGCAACAGCACCGGCCCACATGACGCCCGCGTAGGATGTGGTGGGGCCGGCCTGGGTGCCTTTGAGAAGGTTACTGAGGCGTGCTGGCAGAGCGCCCACGCCGTCGATGAGTCCATCAATCAGCCGACGATCGACAACGGTGCACAACAGTGCCGCGCCTTTGAGCGGCAGCACTGCGATGACGTAGAGGATTTCGTCGAGGAACAGTTTATTGACGGACAGGGCATAGAAGGGTTTGAGTGTGCGAGCGATGGCTGCAGGGACTTTGGGCATGGCCACATAAAGCATCCACGCAAGTCCGATCCCGGCGGTGGCGAGGACGACGCTGAGCGCCATCACGTCAAGGTGAAAGTGGGCTTCGGTGGGAGTCAGTCCCACGGTTTTGTGGAGGTAGTTGCCAAACAGATGGGTGGGGCCGACGGCAAGCCCGATGAGCAGAGCAGCGAAGGCAAGGATCCGCAGCGGCCATGCCATGATTGGGGTTGCTTCGTGAGGATGATGGCCAGCTTCTTCAGGGAATCGTTCCGGGCCCCAGAAAGTCATGAAGTAGGCACGGAATGTGTAGAAGGCCGTCAGCAGCGCGGTGCCACATGCAATCACGAGGATTACACCGAAGAACAAACGATGCTCGCCTGTGCGGGTTGCCTGAATCAGAACAGCAAGGATCTCGTCCTTACTCCAGAAACCCGCCAGCAGTGGAACGCCTGCCAGTGCGGCGGCACCAACCATAAATGTCCAGTGAGTGATTGGCAATGCACGGCGCAGTCCGCTGAAACGCCGCATGTCGATCACATCGCCCATCGCGTGCATGACACTGCCCGCAGCAAGGAACAGGAGTGCCTTGAACCAGGCGTGTGTGAAGAGGTGGAACATGCCCGCGGTAACAGCCGGGGTGACGACCTCGGCACCAGCGGCGCCACAGCCAAGCGACATAAACATGAAGCCCAGCTGGCTGACGGTGGAGTATGCAAGGACTCGTTTGAGGTCGGTCTGTGTCAGAGCAATCAGAGCCGCAATCACCGCGGTGGCGGCCCCGACCGCTGATACGGTCATCTGAACGAGCGGTGCGAAGACGAAGAGCGGAGTGCAGCGAGCAACGAGGTACACACCCGCGGTAACCATTGTGGCTGCGTGGATGAGGGCGCTGACGGGTGTTGGACCTTCCATGGCGTCAGGGAGCCAGACCTGCAGCGGAAACTGAGCCGACTTGCCCATTGCTCCGAGAAACAGGCAGAAGCAGATCAGCTGGATGACACCAGGATTCGCCGCCTCGACGCTGGCAATGTGATCAGCACTGTTGATTACACTGAGGAAATCAACGGCACCAAAATTGGTCCAGATCAGGAAGATGGCCATGATCAGACCAAAGTCCCCGATACGGTTGAGCACAAAAGCTTTCTTTGAGGCAGCCGCCGCGGATGGCTTGCCGAACCAGAAACCAATCAGCAGATAACTGCAGAGACCGACCATTTCCCAGAAAACGAACAGGAGCACGAAGCTGTTGGACAATACGAGCATGCACATGGAGAACACGAACATGGAGACGGCGGCGAAAAACCTTGGGTATCCTGGATCATGGTGCATGTAGCCGGAGCCGAAGAGTGCCACAAGCAGACTGACGCCAGTCACCATGGCGAGCATGATGGCGGAAATCGAATCCACGCGAAGTTCAAAATGGACGTCAAGTCCGCCAACGGAAAGCCACTCGAAGGCGAAGGCCGTGTATTCGGGGCCTTTGGGCTGCCGTTGTTCGGCCCGAGCGGCCATGCGTTCAATCGCCAGCTCAAGCGACTGTGAGTTCCCGGCATCGGCCGGGGCCCCTGGAACTGGTCGAGGCATTGGCGCGGGAGCGGGCCTTTCGGCGGCGTCCTCTTCGTTTTCCCCGGCAGAAATCACGGGCGGTCCCTGAGGAGCCGTATCGGGGAGCAGAAAGAGTACGCCGAGGGAGCAGGCGAAGGAGACAGCCAGAGCCGACCAGCAGGGAAGATGACTGCGGTACCTGAGCAGTTTTGGGCCGAGCAGTGCGGTAACAACGGCTGAAAACAGCGGGGCTACCGGTATGAGGCAGATGAGGGGAAGCAGGAGGTCTTGAGACATGATGAATCAGCTTCCAGCTGGTGGGTGCTGCTGCAGAGTACAGGAATAACGATCAGGCTTTAGTGGTCATGGTTTCAGCGGGAACAGCACGCGGTGCAACTCCGGCTGGGGTGAGCTTCGGTATGCCGGCGTAGGCGGATTCGGGAGTTCCGTCACCGGCGTCATCAGCTGGCGGCTGTGGAACGTCTGGCTCGCGAAGTTCTGTCCAGAGCCGAACATCCAGGGAGTGTACCTGGCGATACAGAGAAAGGACGAGGGAGAGCGCAAGTCCGGCCTCGCAGGCAGCGACGGTGAGCACGAAGATGGTGAAGGCCTGACCTTCCGCTGTCTGATGAATTTTTCCGAACGTGACGAGACTCAGGGAGACTCCGTGCAGCATGAGTTCGGCGGAGAGCACGAGGAGAATGAGATTTCGGCGAGTGACGAAACCGATGGCACCGAGGATGAAAAGTCCAGCGGCGACCATGAGTGTGCGAAGTTCTTCCGGGGTCATTGGGGTGCCGGTATTCACAGTGCTCCCTCCTCACGCCGTGGAGCGATGGCGATCGCCCCGATGCTGGCGACCAGCAGCAGGGTTCCGGCGAGCTCGACTGCGAAAAGGTAGTCAGAAAAGAGTGATCGCCCGAGTCCTCGCAGGGAGCCGACGGGAGTTTTTTCATCCGCTTTGCTGAGGAAGTTGGGGGTTGGGGCCGGGGGGGGACTTGCGGTGGCAATTTGTAAGGGATCTGCGAGCTGCACGGAGTTGCTGGTCATGGGAAGTCCCGAAGCTGAGCGACCAGCGGACGCCTGAACTGGCTCGGGGTCCTGATCTTCGGCGGCTTCAGCCTCTGATGTGTTCGGCTGTTGATCTGTTGCGGCAGCCACTGCTGTTCGGTTGAACTCGATGGTTGTGGTCTGGAGTGTTTTGGTGATTGCACCGATGAGCAGGAAGGCGGACAGGCAGGCGATGACGGTATTCTGAGATTTCTGGTCGTAACCTGCTGAGCCGCTTTGTCGGGCCAGCATAATCACAAACAGGAACGTCACGATCACCGCTCCGGCGTAGACAATCACAGTGGCAGCGGCAAGGAACGGTGCGCTTTGTGTAAGAAACAGGCCGCAGGTGCAGAGCGTTGTTACGGCAAACCAAAGTGCTCCGTAGACCGGGTTGTGGGCCGTGATCATCAACACGCCACCGGCAAGTGCGGCGAGGGAGAAGATCCAGAACAGCAGTTCGGGAACCAGAGCGGCATCAGTGCGGCCGAAGCCGCCAAGAAATGCAGCGAGTCCAAAGCCGGTCAGTCCGAGTGCAACTGGAGACGGACGTTTGACTGCTCCGCTGCGGGATGGCATGAGCAGAACGATGCCGATGGCCCACAGGAGCAGTCCACCGAAAGTCAGGGGGTGTTGTTGCAGCCATGCGCTCATTGCATGCCCTCCGTCCCGGTTGTGCGGATGACACCGGCAGTGGCGGATTTGGCAGAGCGGTCTGCGGTCGGCACGACGGTTGCGGGACCGAGTGCCGGGAGTTCCTGAAATTCGGCGGCGGGCCCGAGAACTCCGCGACGAGTTCGCACGGGATCGCGCGGATCGCTTTTGGTCTGGTCGTAAACGGCCAGAAGCTTCTCACGATTGTACAGCAGATCAGAACGGGATTCGCCCGTGAGATCGTAGATGTGAGTGAGTTCAATTGCATCTACCGGGCACGCTTCTTCGCACATTCCGCAATAGATGCAGCGGAGTTCATCGAGTACGAATGATCTTGGGAACTTATCCCGATCCGGCCATTCCGGGGGAGCCTTTTCGGCTTCGATGGAGATGCAGTTGGCTGGGCAGGCGGTAGCGCACATCATGCAGGCCACGCACTTCACGCGATCTTTTTCATCGCGGTTCAGTCGATGAACGCCGCGGGAATGCAGGGGCAGTTCCGGCTTGACCTCGGGGAACTGCTGGGTGACCGTTTTCCGTTCGACGACATGTTTGAGGGTCGTTTTGAGTCCCTGCATGATGGCGGGGACAAACGTGGATTCCCAGAACCCGATTTCGGGTTCTTCAATCCAGCGAACGGTCTTTGGTTTGGCTGTCGCGGACATCGCAGATCGGCCTTTGGAGGAAAGCGAAGTGGGGGCGAATGGGTCTGGTGGTTGCGGGGCGAAGGCGTGCAGAAACAGGGAGATTGAAGGGTGGCAGATTAATCAGTGAACACAAACAACCAGGCAGAACGCACTGGTTCACGACATCTTTCTGTCTCTCTTATCTTTCAGTGGGCCGCGGCATGGCCGTGGCCGTGATGATTATCGGTTTGGGGGGAAACTTTGCGGCGGACGTAACCCGGTTTTGAGCGCTGTTCCGCGTCGCGGAGAGCCGCACTGATTGCTCCCCATGCTGCGAACAGGAGAAGAGAACCCGGAAACAGCCACCATGCTGATGCATTAAAGTGTTTGACGAACATCACCATCAGCAGATTAGCAAGTGAGAGCGGAATCATCACGCGCCACGCGAGTTCCATGAGCTGATCGAAGCGGAACCGGGGAATCGTCCAGCGGAGCATGATGATCACCCAGATGAACAGGAATGCCTTGGTACCGAGCACTGCCAGCTTGACGATCCATGCCCCGGTGTACGCGCTGTCGGGTTCAGCAATCCCCGGGAAGTGCCAGCCGCCGAAGAACAGGATTGAGGTCAGGAAGCTGATGGTGATCATGTGAGTGTATTCGCCGAGGAAGAACAGTGCCCACTTGAGTGCGCTGTACTCGGTGTGCCAGCCACCGACGAGTTCCTGTTCGCATTCCGCGAGGTCGAAGGGCAGGCGGTTGGCTTCTGCGAGCGATGCGGTGAAGAACATCAGGGCAGCGAGAGGCTGGAACCAGATATTCCAGCCGAGGATGCCGCCAGAGATCTGCTGGTGCATGATGTTTTCAAGATTGAGCGAACCGGAGAGCAGGGCGATGCCCAGCACTGACATTCCCAGCGGAATCTCGTAGCTCACCACCTGAGCACTTGCTCGCAGCGCTCCGAGTGCACTGTACTTGTTGTTTGAAGCCCAGCCGCCGAGCACGATACCGTAGACTGCGAGGCTGCCGACCGCGAAGATGAACACGAGTCCGATATCAATACCCGGGGCAATGATGAAGCGAATGAAGCTGGGAATTGAGGGATCGTCTACAGGGCCGAAGGGAACGACGGCGAACGCCAGCAGGGCTGTAAACACGGAGATACCGGGAGCCATGAGGAAGAGCAGTCGATCGACATGATCGGGGATCACTTCTTCCTTCAGCAGCAGTTTGACGCCGTCGGCGAGCGGTTGCAGGAGACCGAGGGGGCCAACGCGATTGGGGCCGACGCGATCCTGCATCCACGCGGACAATTTGCGTTCGAGCAAAATCAGGTAGTTGCAGACCCCGGGGATCGACGCGACCACAATCACGATAGTGGCGAGAGTTGGAATCAGAGGGTGCATGTAAAACAGCCGTAGAGGGTGCTGTGACAGGTCCGGGAGAAAGCTGTGCAGGAGCCGATATCAGGTTGACAGTTACGCGGATGCACCAGCGGGCTGCGCGGTGCTGAGCAGGATACCGAGTTCTCGGAGTTCGGGATTGGTGAGTGCGGCGAGAGCGGGGATGGCGGTGGAAATTTCACGACGCAGGACTTCTGTCTGGGGGAGTCCTGTGCGTTCGGCGAGTTCCCAGAGGATGCGGGTGTCAGGCCGCGTGCCGTCGGGGCCGCGGACTGAGCGGCGGATCAGCTGAGCAAGACCCTTGTGATTGATAACGGTGCCCTCGCGTTCAACGAAAGTACCTGACGGCAGGATGTGTGTGGCGTGCTGGAGCACCGGGGATGGGAGAAAATCCTGAACGATGACTGATTCGACATCACTGAAGGCTTCCGCCTGGAGTTCCGTAATCCAGCCTTCCGGGTCGCCGCCCGTGAGGAACACTGTGCTGAACTGTCCTGCGGAGGCGAGGCGAAGGAGTTCTTCGAAGGGCATGACATCGCCGGTGAAATGGCTGAGTACAGCCTGCACACCATTGCGATTTGGCGCCTTTTCGGCGCGAATCGTAAATTTGGTGGGTGTGACCGGTTTGCCGTGCACGTCCTTCGGGAAGTGTTCGTCATGGCCGGTGACGCGAACAGGTCCAAGCGCCAGTACAGCGTTAGGGGAGAGTGATCTGAGGAAGCTGCTGAGGAGCCAGGCTTCTTCGACCGTCATCCACGGTGAGAGAACTGCGGCGAGTTTTCCTTTTCCTGCAGCAGCCTTTTTCACTGCGTTGCGGACGGAGATGACGGTCTGATCCCAGTCGCGGCTGGAGACCTGACCATTTACGCGAATTTCTGGGGAGACCAGCCGCTGATCGGAATGGGTGTACTTCCATCCGAAGCGACCTTCGTCGCACATGAAGTGTCCCTGTGCCTGGGGATTGGGGCGCGGCTTCACGCGATAAACGCGATCTTCGTTCTGATCGACGGTGATGGAGCAACCGGTGCTGCAGCCGGTGCAGACGGAATTTGTGCTTTTGAGCCACCACACTCGTTGCTGGTAGAGAAAATCCTTGCTGCAGAGGGCGCCGACGGGGCAGATATCGACGACGTTACCGGCGAGCGGGTTATTGACTGGGTGACCGGGGAAGATATCGATTTCTTCGTGCGAGCCGCGGCTGACGACCTGCAGTTCTGCTGAGCCGCTGATTTCGCGGGTGAACCGCACACAGCGAGTGCACATGATGCAGCGATCGGTAAACAGAGTGATCTGATCGCCGATGTATTCCTTGTCCGGTTTGATGTTTTTGGGTTCATTGAGTCGGCTGTAGCCACGGCCGTAGTTGAAGCTGTAGTCCTGGAGGTAGCATTCGCCGGCCTGGTCACACGTGGGGCAGTCAAGCGGATGGTTGAGCAGCAGATATTCGAGGGTCGCTTTGCGAGCTTCCTTGACTTTGGGGCTGTCGGAGACAATGACCGTGCCATCTTTGACGGGCGTCTGGCAGCCGGGGACGAGTTTTGGCTGCATGGCAACCGTCCCATCGGGTTTTTTATCGCCGACTTCAACCAGACACATGCGGCAGCTGGCGACGACGGAGAGTTCCGGGTGCCAGCAGTAGGCGGGGATCTCTTCGCCGACTTTGCTGGCGGCCTGGATACAATTGAGCCGCTCGTTGGCGCCGATTTCGACTTCTTTGCCGTTGACAAGAACCGTGGCCATTGGGAGTCCTGGAGTATTGAGCCTGCCGAATGGAATACCTTAGTGGGCGGCCATCATTTTCTGGGCGGATGTAACGGAGGATTTGCGGGAGCGGATGTATTCTTCGAACTCGGGACGGAATTTGTTAATGGCGTTCTTGACGGGCCATGCGGCACCGTCGGAGAGCCCGCAGATGGTGGTTCCGGGGATGATTCCCATGGAGCCGGCTACTTCGAGGAGCAGGTCCAGGTCCTCGGATCGCCCGTTTCCGCTGCGGATTCGTTCGAGAATTTTAGTCATCCAGTGGGTGCCTTCGCGGCATGGCGTGCACTGACCGCAGGATTCGTGGGACATGAAGCGGCAGCAGTTGTGCAGGACATCGACCATGCTGGTCTGATCATCCACAACAACAACGGCTGCGGTTCCCAGCCCGAGGCAGCCGACTTTGCCGGGACCGGCGAAATCGAGCTTCGTATCGAGTTCTTTATCGGAGAGGAAGCCCATGCTGATACCACCGGGAACAACCGCTTTCGCTTTGCGACCTTTCCAGACGCCGCCTGCGTGTTCTTCGATGAGTTCTCTTGCGGTGACTCCGAGCGGGAGTTCGACGCAGCAGGGGCGGTTCACGTGACCGCTCACACAGTACAGTTTGGGTCCGAAGCTGCCGGGGTCGCGTGGGTTGGAGGGATCCGGCTGGACGCCGATTGATTTAAACCATTCGATTCCGCGGTAGAGGATATGTGTGACACAGCAGAGCGTTTCGACGTTGTTGACGATGGTTGGTTTGCGGAACAGGCCTTCGATGGCGGGGAAGGGAGGCTTGATGCGAGGCCATGCTCGTTTGCCTTCCAGGCTTTCGATCAGTCCGGTTTCTTCACCGCAGATGTAGGCCCCTGCACCTCGATGCAGGATAATATCGAGATCGAAGCCGGTGCCCTGGATGTTTTTGCCGAGGATGCCAGCAGCGTGGCATTCGCGAATCGCAGCATCCAGAACGCGGTAGCTGGTGCCATACTCGTACCGCAGATACAGATACGCGCGATTGGAGCGAATGGCGTGGCAGGCGAGGATGATGCCTTCGATGAGCTGGTGCGGGTCCTTTTCCATCAGGTAGCGATTGTTGAACGTTCCGGGTTCGCTTTCGTCGGCGTTGATGGCGAGGTAGATCGGTCCTGGATGATCCTTTGGCAGGAACGTCCATTTGAGTCCGGTTGGAAATCCGGCGCCACCGCGCCCGCGGAGGCCTGAGTCCTTGACGATGTTGGTGACATCGGCAGGGGCCATGCTGAGGAATTCTTTGAGTCGTGAGTAGCCGCCATCGGCCTGCCAGGACTTCAGAGAGGTACTGTCGGGCTTGTTGATGCGGGCGAAGAGAACTGGTTCGAAGGCTGGCATGGCTTCAGAGTTTATCAATGAGGGCGGATGTGGATTCGGGAGTCATGTCCATGTGACAGACGTCATTGACCAGAATGCACGGGGCGCCCTCGCAGGCACCGAGGCATTCGGCGAATTCGACGGTGAATTTGCCATCCTGTGTGGTGTGTCCTGGATGGACGCCGTAGCGGTGGCAAACGGATTCAAGGAGTTCCTCACCGCCCCGGAGTGCACATGAGATGCTGCGACAGAACCAGACGCGATGCCGTCCCAGCGGGTTTTCTTCTTCTTTGAAGAAATTGTAGAAGGTCATGGTGTCATGAACTTCGGACGGGTGGAGTTCAAGCAGCTGTGCGATTTCGACGATTGCTTCACGGGAGACGGCGCGGAGGGAGTCGTGGACGAGGTGAAGGGCGGGCAGGGTGACGGCGCGTTTATTGGGATATTTGGGAAATTCCGCTTTGATTTTTTCACGGAGTTCTTCAGAGAGGGCGCTCATGTTCTGCCAGCCGAATTGTGGTGATAATGAAGAAGGAGCGATGATTGGATGGGGCGAGACTTGCGGCCTCAGCGGTCGAGCTCTGCGGCGATGATATTGATGCTGCCCAGAACGGCGACGACGTCGCTGAGCTGGTGGTTGCGGATCAGGTGTGGGAACATGGAAAAGTGAATAAAGGACGGGGGTCGCGTGCGGGCGCGGTAGGCCCGGGTTTCCGCATTGCCAACGATGTAAAACCCAAGTTCGCCGTTGGGAGATTCTGTGGCGGCGTAGACCTGTTCGCGGGGAACGGTATATCCGCGGTTTGGCATAATGACCTCGAAGTGCTGAATCAGCCCTTCGATGCTGCGGTAGACGGCTGGTTTGGCGGGCAGAACCATATCGCTTTCCACGCCGATATTCACGCTTCCGCCGGGAATGTTTTCAACGGCCTGTTCGATGATCTTCAGGCTTTCGAGGAGTTCCTGCATGCGGACGAGGTAGCGAGCATAGCAGTCACCGCCTCGGGAGCAGACGACGTCGAAATCGAGATCCGCGTAGGCGAGATAGGGCTCATCTCGTCGCAGATCGCGTTCGATACCGCTGGCGCGTGCCACGGGACCTGCGGCGCTGAAGTTGATTGCATCTTCGCGACTGAGGTAACCGATGCCCCTGGTGCGATCCACAAAAATGCGGTTTTTCGTGAGCAGTCGATCAACTTCGTGGTAGACCTTTGGAAATTCGCGAACGAATTTTCGGACGCGATGAATCCAATCCATATTGACGTCGAAGAGCACCCCGCCGACTCGTGTGTAGCTGGTGTGGAAACGCTGACCGGAAGCGAGTTCCACAATGTCGTAGATGTGTTCGCGCTGCTGAAAAAAGTACAGGAACGCTGTAAAGCCCCCGAGGTCCAGTGCGGTGGTGCCGAGATTCAGCAGATGGTCGTGCATCCGCATGAGTTCGGCGAGGATGGTGCGAAGGTAGCGACAGCGAGGTGTGAGTTCGATCCCCAGCAGTTTCTCGACGGCGTGGTGCCAGGCGATTTCGTTGGCGAGCGGCGACAGATAATTCATCCGGTCGACGATGGTAACGTACTGGTTGAAGTCGAGGTGCTCACCCAGTTTCTCGAAGCCACTGTGAAGGTAGCCGATATAGGGGACAGCGTTGAGAACTTTCTCGCCGTCGAGGGTGAGAACGAGCCGCAGGGTGGTGTGAGTTGCGGGGTGCTGAGGGCCGAAGTTCAGGGTCCAGACGTATTCGCGGTCCGGAGATTCCGTGGGAGTTGTATCTACGGGAGTGAGAGGCATGGGGACCGCCGGAACAGTCAAAGGTGAATCGTAAGGAACACTTTGTGAGAAACACTGAGCACCCCGCAGAGTCGGGGTGAACTCACGAACGCGTCAGCTAGCTGCCGGATCGAGTAATCACGGGGAAGTTATGACGTTCGCCGCGACCTTTGAGGGGGTAGTCTTTGCGGAGCGGGAATGCATCGAATTCTTCGGGCATCAGAATGCGGCGAAGATCGGGGTGACCGTTGAACACAATGCCGAACATGTCGAAGACTTCTCGTTCCATCCAGTCGGCGCCGCGCCACAGTGCGTACACGGACTGCAGCTGCGGGTTGGGGAGGTTGACAGGAGTGCGAACAATGAGCCGTTCTCCGGAGTCCATGTTCAGCAGCAGGTAGATAACGCTGAAGCGATCGACGGCCCCTTCATATTCCAGCCAGTCCACTGCTGTGAGGTCGATCAGAGTATTAAAGCCGTGGTCATTTTTCAGGCTGCTGAGCACATCGAAGACGACGGCCGACGGGACATCGATTCGGCGGTTGTCCCGAAACGTGGACTCGGCGATCTCCGCGGAGAACGCTGCTTTGAGCACTGAGATGTCAGGCATTGCCGGAGACTCCTTTGCGGCTGAAGGAGGTGGCGGACGCATCGAATCCGCCGAGCGTCACGAGTTGCGAGTCTTCGATGCGATGCCGTTCTTCACGGTCGAACGGCGTCGGGCCTGCGGGGGTGTCACGAATGTTGAATTCCCGTCCCATGATTGTGCCGGTTCTTCGGACTTTGGCCTGCATATCCATCACGGCCTGCAGGAGTTGTTCCGGACGGGGAGGGCAGCCGGGGACGTACATGTCAACCGGAATAAACCGATCGACACCCTGGACGACAGCATAGGTGTCGAAGACGCCGCCAGAGCAGGCGCAGGCGCCCATGGAAATGCACCACTTTGGCTCTGGCATCTGCAGCCAGATGCGTTGCAGCACGGGCAGCATCTTCATCACGACACGTCCGGCAACGATGAGCAGGTCGCATTGTCGAGGACTGAACCTCATGACCTCTGCGCCGAAACGGGCAAGGTCATGCCGGGAGGCTGCCGTGGCCATGAGTTCGATGCCGCAGCAGGCCGTTGCGAACGGCATTGGCCACAGGCTGTTGGATCTGGCCCAGTTGGCAGCAGCATCCAGTTGCGTGATAAAAATATTTTCCGGCAGGCCTACCGCCATCGAAATACACCTTTCCGCCACGCATAGACCCAGGCGAGGGCAAGCGTAAACATGAAGATCAGCATGATTGCAAAAACGGTGTCCCGCAGTTGCGGCGGCACACCACCATCAGTATAGGCGCTGACCGCCCATGGGTAGAGGAACAGCAGTTCGACGTCAAAAACGAGGAACAGGATGGCCACGAGGTAAAATCGCACATCGAATGGCTGGCGAGCATCGCCGACTGGGTCCATGCCTGATTCGTAGGGCATGTCCTTGACAGGGGTTTTCTTTTTGGGCCCCAGCAGGTGTGCGAGGAGAAGGTTGGTGACCACGAAGCCCACGAGGACAAATCCGTAGACGAACAGTGGAGGCAGATCGGGAAGATTCACACCGAGCCCCTGTAAAAGTGTAGCAAACGACAGTGAGACAACGTGCGGAGCAGCAGAATTCTGACGCAGGGATGTGTTCGGCAAAGCTGGCCGGAACGACACCGGGATCGACCCTGCCTGCCCTGCAAATCTCAAATTTGAGGAATAAACGCAAGGCTTTTCGGAATCAAGGCCAACCCCCCAGACTGCCCGGGGGCTCTCGCTTTCGGAAATCCATCCGCCCGAATTTCAGCCGGTTTTTCCTGGCACCGGGGAATTCGCGATGTTGAGACAGCCACCTTGTTTGCAGGGTCTGGAGGGAAGTCGTTGGATCGCATCCGAACGGCTGGGTTTCGTTCTGACAGTTGAGTAGAATCCGCGTCAAGGAATGGACCGGTGCTCGAAAACATCGAAAAGGGCGTACAGAGATGGGATTTCGGCTGGCGACAGCGACGGAGGATTTTGGGACGGACCTGCGGCTGGCAATTCGTCTGGCGGCTGGGCAGCAGGTTCAGGGCCTGCGCCTGAATGCGCGTACTGAAGTGCGCGCTGCCGACTTTTCGGACTCAGCCCTGCGCCAATTGCGGCATCACGTTGAGGAACATCAGTTGAAGGTCGCCGGCCTGTATTACCCATCCCGGCATGCGCTCGCAGATGCCGAGTCACTGGAACAGCGTCTGGAAGGTATCCGGGCAGCCTGTGGCATCGCGCGAAAGCTGGGAACATCCGAAGTGATCATTCGCGTCGGTCGAATCCCGGATCCGTCCCAGGCAGCACCGCAACCGTCCCCGAATATGCCTTCCAATGACAACGTGGATTCGCTGCTGTTTCCATTTTCATTTGCACCATCCGCTGCCTCAGCCGGGGGGACTCGTCAGCCCAGTCCCGCAGACCATTTCAGCCAGCTTTGCGAAATCCTTAACGACCTCGCCGGTCATGCATCGCGGTACGGTGCTGCATTGCAGCTCATAATCGCGGGCTGCGACCCGGACCGCGTGCGACAGCTGCTGTCCCGCATTCAGGCTGGCCCTGTGGGGCTTGTGTTTGACCCTGGTGCCTGCATCATGTCGGCTGCAAATCCAGTGGCCTTCTACCGCAGCACCTGGCAGCATGTCGGCTATATACGTCTTCGGGATGCGCAGAAGGATGTCGATGGCGGTGGTATTGAGACAAGTTTTGGTGACGGCGCGGTGGACTGGCTTGAACTTGCCGCCGTGCTCGTGGAGGCGAATCCGGACGCCTGGATGTGCCTTGAACGAACGGGCGGAGACCAGCGGGCAGCCGACGTGGCTGATGCCGTACGGCGTTTCCGGTCACTGCTTCCAATTGCTTAGGCGGACGAGGTCTTCATGCATTTTTCAGAAGAAACATCCCGCCGTTCTGGCTTGCACTGTCTGCTGTTAATTCTGCTGTTGCCGCCGGTAATTCTGTTGCCTGGGCAAGCGACAGCGGCCGACGGGGCGAGCATCGAGGTGGGCGTCGCGGAAACCGACATTACGCCGCCCGCAGGTTTCCCGATGGCGGGCTACTTTCATGAACGGCTGTGCGAAGGCACAACTGATCCACTGCTGGCGAAGGCGATCGTGTTTCGCAGTGGCAGCACCGAGGCAGCGATCGTGGTCTGTGATCTGATTGGCATCACAACGGACTTCTCGCGAATTGTCCGTCGCCGGGCATCGGAAAAAACCGGTATCCCCTATTCCAGCATTGCCGTATCCGCAACGCATTCCCACACAGCGCCCGACTACAACAAATCGCTCTATGGCTGGCTGGCGGCTCAAAAGCCCCCCGCTGAATCTGTGTCGATGACAGGTGTCGAACAGTCTCCGCAGCGGCTGGCCTATATCCCACACCTGATCGACGGGACCGTGGAAGCTATTGTCAAAGCACACGAATCGCTGGCACCCTCGCAGCTGGAGAGCGGCTGGGGTGAACAGCAGACGCCAGTCTCGTTCAACCGACGATTTGTGCAGAAGGACGGCAGTGTTCGCACGTGGGTGGGTCTGGAATATGCCGGCACTGTGCGTTCAGCAGGCCCGATCGATCCGGAGATTCCGCTGCTGGCGGTCAGGCACCCTGACGGGCGGCCTCGCGCCATCTTCAGTAACTTCGCTCTGCACTTGGACACAGTCGGGGGCACGAAATGGAGTGCCGACTATCCGGTGTTCATCAGTAACGTTCTTCGGGAATCACTGGGCTCGGACGTCATTTCCATCTTCGGCACCGGCTGCTGCGGCGACATTAATCACGTCAATCCCCGCGGTACCCAGCGCAATTCCACTGACGTCATTGGAAAGTCGATCGGCAGCACCATCGTGGCCGCTCTGCCGACGCTCACACGGATCGAAACTCCAGTGCTCACGGTTCGTTCAAAGGAAGTACGACTGCCACTCCAGCCGGTGAGTGCGGAAGCCGTGGCCGCATCAGTCGCCAGGCTGAGCGACGTTGCAGCCGGCAAGCCCGTCGAATTCCTCGACCACGTAACGGCACACAAGACACTCATGATCGACCAGCTTCGCAATTCGCCACGGTTTGCCGGCGACACCGACGGCGTGCTCGCCAGACGCCTGACACAGGAACTGGCCGGCGTCGGCCCCGAACTGCCGGTGGATCTGCAGGTGATCTGTATTGGACGGGATCTTGCAATTGTTTGTCTGCCGGGAGAGGTCTTTGTGGAACTGGGGCTGGCAATCAAACGTGCATCGCCATGTCGACAGACCATGATTCTCGAACTCACCAACTGTGTCGAAACCTTCTACGTTCCAACTCGTGCAGCTTTCGCGGGCGGTGGCTATGAACCCACAAACAGCACGATTGCTCACGGTGGCGGTGAACTGCTGGTTGAAGAGACAATACGTCTGCTGCAGTCCGCGACAAAAGATCTCACTGAATAGTCGCTGAATGCTCTTCCAGACGATTGCCACTGCGCGCCGGCAGGATCTGCAACCTGTCTTGCAGCAACTCCATATTTCACAGGCTGTTCGCGAAAAGTACACAAACGCCGACTGGAATTGGTCACCTCGGACATTCAGTTAACAATCACCTGAGGCTGCGTTCCCAGCGCGCCGGAGAAACTGATGAGACTGCAGATACTTGCCTGTTTACTGCTCACAGCCACCGCCACCGCGACGGCTCAGGATGCCAAACTGCCTCCGGCGTGCGAGCCGACGACGCACCCGCTGATTTCGCGCATCGCTCTCGCTTCCTGCGGCAACCAGAACGAACCGCAGCGAATCCTGAATACCGTGCTGGACTGGGACCCGGAACTGTTCATCTACCTCGGCGATAACATCTACGGCGACACGCGAGACCTCGCGGTGCTCGAATCCAGATACGCAACACTTGGACGGCGTCCTGAGTTCCTTGCACTCCGATCGCGCGTACCGACCATTGCAACCTGGGATGATCATGACTACGGCGAAAATGACGCGGGGCGGGAGTATCCGCTGAAGGAGCAGTCGAAGGAGTTGTTTCTGAAATTCTGGAACGAATCAGCTGAAAGCCCACGACGCCGGCACCCTGGCATCTATACGTCCTACCGCTTCGAAGATGCTGCGTCCGGCAGAAAACTTCAGATTATCCTGCTCGATACCCGCACCTTCCGCGACCCGCCGCTCAAGTCCCCGCTGACAAGCTGGAAGAATGACTATCTGCCGGACACCGATCCTCAGAAAACGCTGCTTGGTGCAGAGCAGTGGGCGTGGCTGAAGGCGCGCCTTGAAGAACCCGCGGATCTGCGAATCATCGGAAGCAGCATTCAATTCAGCCATGAATACAACGGCTGGGAGTCATGGACGAATTTCCCGCGGGAGCTGTTAAAGATGGTCGATCTGATTCGGCAGACAAGAGCTGAGGGCGTTGTCTTCATTTCAGGCGACGTTCACTGGGGTGAGCTTTCTGTGCTGCGGCCTGCTGACTGTTATCCGCTTTACGATCTGACGGCCAGTGGCATCAATCAGGACTGGGACAAAATTGAACCGAACGGCAATCGTCTTGGTGAAGCGTGCAGCGACTTTCATTTTGGCATGCTGCAGATTAACTGGTCTGGCTCTCCGTCAGTTCAGTTTCGCATTCACGACACGACGGGGCGTTCACGGGTGCGAAGAACGGTGAAGCTGAGTGAATTGAGATTTGGTGGGTCAATCAAAAAGATAGCTGACTGATTCGTTTCGGTGCACACGGCGAATGGCTTCGCCGAGGAGTTCTGCGACGGAAACTCGAGTGAGATTCGGGAGTCTGGCTGCGTGGGGGATGGGGCAGGTGTTGGTTACGACGATCCCGTCCACGCTGGCTTTTTCGAGGCGTTCGGCTGCAGGTCCGCAGAGCACGGCGTGGGTGGCACCAAGGTAGATGCGACGGGCACCGTGTGAGCGAACAGTTTCGACAGCACCGCAGATGGAACCTGCGGTCGTGATCATGTCATCGAAGATGAGTGCCGTTTTTCCTTCGATCGGACCACCAATCAGGTTGGCCTGTCGAGTTTCGAAGGCGTTGGCTCGGCGTTTGTCAACGATGGCCAGTGCTCCGCCAAGATGGTCCTGGTGCTGGAGGGTGCGTTTGATGCTGCCTTCATCCGGACTGATGATCACCAGTTCGTCCTGGGGAATTGCGAGCGACGCAAAATGCCGGTCAAGAATCGGGGCCGCATAAAGATGATCCACGGGCACATCGAAGAACCCCTGAATCTGCGCGGCGTGCAGGTCCATGGTGAGCACTCGATGGGCGCCGGCCTGGACGATCAGGTTGGCGACCAGTTTTGAAGTGATGGGGACGCGACCAGAATCCTTGCGGTCCTGTCGAGCATATCCGAAATAGGGCATCACGGCTGTAATTCTGGCGGCACTGGCGCGGCGGCAGGCATCGATCAGCACCAGCAGTTCGACGAGGTTTTCGTTCACTGGCGGACATGTGGGTTGAACGAGGAAAACGTCGCAGCCACGGATGTTCTGGTTCAGCTTGACACTGATTTCGCCGTCGGGGAAGTTGCCGACTTCGACATGTCCAAGTCCGATGCCGAGATAGGCTGCAATTTCCCGGGAGAGGTCGGGATTTGCGCGGCCGCTGAGGATAGTCAGATGTTCGTGCATACCTGGTTTTGAAGCCGGACTGCTTCGGGCTGAACACGGAAAGAAATCTGCTGCAGGCTGTTGATTATCAGCGGCAGCGACGGATCTTCCGTGACGTTATTGCACAGGCCGCCTGCCTGAACGACGGAGGAATCCTGACAAGCTGCCGCTCGGATGTCAATCCGCGGAGGCTGCGGAATTCAGGGGGATCTGTGAGTGCAGCGAAGGAATGGCTGCGGCTGTCAGTGACGGTCCGACCGGGGTGGCCGTGAGCCGCTGTTCGAAGAGGTGATGCACGTCACATTCTCCGGACCGCAACCGCTCGCGATAACTTGCGGAATACGCCAGCAACTGCGCATCCCCGCTGTCTTCCACAACGGAAAACTGCACGGCGTGCGGACCTGTCCCCTGCGGCACTATGGTCAGCTCATCCGGATATTGTTCATCCGGAACTGTCGGAAAGTTCACGTTCCAGAAATGGCCCGGTGGCAGCCGAAAACGCGACGTGAGCAACAGCTGAATCACGCGCGTTGAGTGCTGGGCGAGTCGGGTCCAGTCGATGGGGAAGTCGGGATGAATCAGGCGGGAGAGTGCAATTGCGGGGATGCCCAGCAGTGCTGCTTCGCGAGCGGCCGCGGCGGTTCCTGAGTAAAACAGGTCAACACCAAGATTTGCCCCCGGATTAATGCCAGCGACGACAAAGTCAGGCGGATCTGTGAGCACATGCCGCAGGCCCACACGAATGCAATCCGCTGGTGACGCATGCACCACCCGAAAATCTCCAAACGGATCCTGTCTCCGTCGCTCTATCCGAATCGGATTTTTTGTATCTACGGCGTGCCCGCGAGAACTGTGACAGACCGCTGGGGCCACCACGGTAATCCGGCCAAGTGGCTGCAGGGCAGCGTGCAGGGCCGCAAGACCCGGGGCGTCGAAACCGTCGTCGTTGGTGATGAGAAAGTGCATAGATGGCGGGGGGTTCCGGAACGAGAGAATTAAGGAGCACGGGGCAGCCCGAGCTGCAACCGTCAGGGAGGGTTGAGCAGCCGGCCAGAGTCTCGTCTGACGCAGGCTGCAGTTTCGCGTTTTCTGTGGTCATTGCAAATCAGTCGCACTGTCAGACGGCGGCTTTGGTATCCGGGAGACCACGTCGCAGCAGCGCCTGATTGATGGCCTCCATCGCATCCGGGGGAATTTGCAGTGCGGCTGCAGCGGAGGACTCCTGAATCTGCCAGCTGCGTTTCGCGCCGCACAATGCCGACGTTATCCCGGGCTGTTGAATTGTCCACGCCACGGCAAGCGTCGCGAGAGCCACGTTGAGCTCGGCAGCAATTGGCCAAAGCTCATCCAGCAGGTCCTGGTTCCGCTGCCACTCTGTCCCCTGGAACATCGGGTATTTGTGCCGCCCATCCGTTGTTGGGAAGACGTGGTTGCGAGGGAGCTGACCGGCAAGCAGTCCCTTGAGCAGGGGCCAGTAAACGCAAAGGGAGATGTTCTGTTCGAGACACCATGGGACGAGTTCCGTTTCGATGCCTCGCTGCAGAAGATTGTAGGGTGGCTGGATGGCGGAAAGTGGACACACAGCGTGGAATCGCCGCAGTTCGCTCAGACTGAGATTCGAGGCCCCGGCGGCGATTACGCTGCCTTCAGCAATCAAGGCGGCGATGGCACCCGCAGAGTCCTCAATCGGGACGTTCGGGTCGGGTGCGTGCAGGTAGTAAAGGTCAATCTGCTGGCATTTGAGCTGCCGCAGGGAGTGCTGACATTGTTCCCGCAGCGCCTTCGGAGTGGCGTCGTGAATCTGCCGACCGTCACGGCGTGTCAGCCCGCCTTTGGAGGCGATCACGAGCTCATGACGACGTCCGCGAATCACTTCCGCCAGCAGCGATTCACTGTTGCCGTACGAGTGCGCGGTGTCAAAGAAATTGATACCGCTGTCCAGAGCCATCCGGAGCGTTGCCAGACTGTCGGTCGGATTGACATCGAGACTGGTAATTCCTGAAATGGGCCAGCACCCCATGGCGACTGGAGTGACATGCAGACGCGTCGTGCCAAGCTGCCGAAGTTGCATTTGGGAAAGGCCGAAAAAGGGGAAGATAGCAGCTCAGCAGGGAGCCAATCAGAGTGGGGCAGCGGGCAGCGATCAGCCTCTCTGTTTGCGGGAGGCAGCATTCGTCGAATGACGTAAGGAAAGTATGGCAGGAAAGCCGTATCTGACTTGTCTGTCGTCGCGGCGCAAACGGTTTTTTGATTCGGAAGGGGAAGTCAGCCGCTTTTGCGGCCTGCAGGGCCAGGTTCACCAGCCCACTTGCACTTTCACTGTCCGAGTCGAATATCGACGCTGGCGCTGTGGGCTGTGAGGCCTTCTTTTTCGGCCATGAGACGAACATCAAAGGCATCGGCTGCGAGGGCCTGGTGATCGTAGGCGATGATCGATGAGCGTTTGAGGAAGTCGGAAGCGGCGAGGCCATTGGCGAAGCGGGCAGTGCCACCGGTAGGCAGGACGTGCGAGGGTCCTGCGATGTAATCGCCGAGTGCTACGGGAGTGTGGTGGCCGAGGAAGATCGCGCCGGCGTTCTGGATTTGTCTGAGCATTCGTTCGGGGTCATCCATGGAGATGTGCAGATGTTCGGGGGCGAGGAGATCGGTGAGTTCTGCGGCCTCGGCTTCACTGCGAGCGATAATCAGGGCGCCGTAGTCATCGAGTGACTGGCGGGCGAGATCACCGCGTGGGAGTTGTCGGAGTTGAGTTTCGAGAGCTTCCTGCACGGCGGCAACGAGTGGTGCGTGCCAGGTGATGAGCACTCCTGAACCGGGACTGTGTTCGGCCTGGGAGATCAGATCCGCGGCGACGAAATCCGGGCGGGCCGTTTCGTCGGCGAGTACAATGACTTCGCTGGGGCCGGCAATACTGTCGATGTCCACGTCTCCGAAGACATGCTGCTTGGCGAGGGCAACAAACAGATTTCCCGGGCCGACGATTTTATCGACGCGTGGAATGCCCTCGACACCATAAGCAAGTGCCGCGACAGCCTGAGCACCTCCCATGCGGTAGACTTCGCGAATGCCAATTTCGTGACAGGTGGCAAGGAGATCCGTGTTATAGCCACCGAAGGGCGTGGGAGGCACGACGACGGCGATTTCGGGAACGCCGGCTGTTTGAGCGGGGACAGCGGTCATGAGTACGGTGGAGGGATAGGCTGCGGCGCCACCGGGAACGCAGATGCCAGCACGTTTCATGGGAAGATATCGCTGGCGAAGCACGATGGAACCCGCACCTGCTGGTCGCTCAACACGGACGTCAGTCGGCAGCACTGCCTTTTGAAACTGTGCGACATTGTCGCGAATCCTGCGGATGGCTGCGAGAAACTTGGGGGAGGCCTGAGCAGCCGCGGCGGCCAGTTCGTCAGGGGATACTCGGAGCGTTTCAGCGGTGAGTTCACGGCGATCCAGCCGCGCGGTGTAGTGAAGCACGGCCTGCAGTCCCTGTTGCCGCACATCTTCACAGATGCGGCGAACGACTTCGCGGGGGCTGAGCGGTTCGCCGAAGAGTTCGATGGTTCTCTGGCGACCGGCTTCGGAGACGACATCGCCACGGGGACTGAGCTTTTCGCGAAGCTGGCGGAAGAGTTGTCGAGCGTCGCTGTTGCGGCAGTCTATGACAGGAATCGACAATGACACGGGTATGGCATCCGACGAGAGGGTGGACAAAACGCAGGGGACGTCTGACTTATCCTTGCGAAGTCCTGTGCGAAGGTCGACTATGGATGCGCGGATTCCGCAAAATGGCGAAGGGCTGCCACGGAAATCCTCGGATGGCAAAACGGTGTCAGAACGGGCAAATTGGCGTGTTTTCGTTCTGCCTGCCAGTTGACGTCTCTTCCGCGATCGGTCTTTCCCCGGAGTGTTGGTCTCACGCAAAGGTGCCTGATGGCGTGCGGTCGATGTTATTCGGCCAGTAACATCCCCGCCAACGCACCCGTTCGCTGCGGGAAACACCCCGTAAATCCTCACGGTCCATCCTGCTCGACGCCCATTCGATGTGGTTGATCACGCCAGCGAAAACGAAAAACGGATCGATCTGCTGTACTCCGCCAACATCGTCGTCGCCGTCTTCAGACTCCTGCAATTCCGGCAGGCAATCGCTTCGCACAAAGAGGCTCTGAATGACATTTACTGTCTGCCTCTGTCAGGTTTTCGATGCTTGATGGCTTAAGTGGTTTCAACAGGCGATCAGAACCGGACCGGTCCCGCATATTGCAGCAGGCTTGGATATGAGACTGTTCCGTCTCCATATTCAACGTTGCCTGCTATGAACCAGCCCAGCCAGCCACCATTGGACCTTCGCCATCGGGCCGGTCGCTGCATCACCCCGGCCACCGGCTACAAGCGCAACCGGGTCTTCCGCCAGGCTCCCTGCATCAGCGGTTCGACGCCGTCGCGAAGCAATCTGACCTTCTGGAGTGGCGGAACGTATCCGTGGCTCAATAGTTCGCATGTGAATCGGGGGCTTCATCGAGAGCGCAGACCAGTTCGTGACTCAAACCGTGTTGAAGGATTGCCATTTGCGAGGAGTTACTGCTGGCAGCGTGCTGATTGCCATTACGGGGCAAGGGAAGACTCGTGGCATGTCAGCAGTGTCTGGGATTGAGGCGACAATCAATCAGCACTTCGCCTGCATCACTCCGCGTGTGCCAGTGATTGCGGGAAAATATAGTCAGCTCGGTCTGACTGCAGCCTACGCAACGCTTCGCTCCGTGAGCGACGACTCAGGAAGCACGAAAGGCGCACTGAAATGTGAGTAGATGAAGCGATTCAAATTGGCAGTTCTGCCGGTGGAAGAGCAGGCGCAGCTTTTGGCCGCAACTGAGGTCGAGACTATCGCAGCCAACACCACCATCTCCCGCCTCGAACGCGAAATCACCCTGCTCCGCGAATATCGCACCCGGCTCGTCGCGGACGTTGTGACTGGCAAACTCGATGTGCGCGAAGCAATCAGGGGGTTGCCCGAAGAGGAGCATAGTACCTCCGAGCAGTCGGACCAGTCTGACTCGTCCGACGAGGGAGCTCTGTCATGACTAGAGACATCACTGAAAAAGGCCTCGAAATCCTGATTTTCCACCACCTGACCGGGACCGATGGCCTCGCCGTCGCGACCAGCATGGTGGGCGAGGCCCCCGCGTCCTGCGGCGGCACCGGCTACCACGCTGTCAGACCACAGGATTACGACCGCGACCTACGTGAGAAACTGTTCGAATTTGGCCGTGCGCCGTGCACTTCACGGTGGACGACAGCGCCGTGATGATGTGCACCGAACTGCGCGGTAAGGGCTCGTGGTTTTTGCCCTTTAACAACGAATCATTCCGGCGGAGCCTCAGCGATCTGGTGTTTCAGCTTACCAACACTTAGTTGATGCTGGGTTTTCGAAGCGGAGGCCAGGCCATCTTGAAATTCAAACAAAGAGATTCCGATTCCATTCCGCGGGAGGCCTGGTGGTCAGCTGCGGGGGCGATTCAGCTGAAGATTTCGGTGATGGGTTTGCCGTGGTAGAGTTGATGAGGGCGGCCGGTGGCGTCGCTGAGTGTGGCATCCGGTGGGATCCCAAGGCTGTGCAGAATGGTGGCAGTCAGATCGTGCGGTGAGACTGGTTTTTCGCGGGGAAAGCGAGCGATTTCGTCGCTGGCCCCGTAGATGGCACCGCCGCGAACGCCTCCTCCGGCAAGCAGGCCGCTGTAGCACCACGGGTGATGTTCGCGGCCAGCGTTGCTGGCTGTGATCTGTGGCCGACGTCCAAACTCTCCGGTCCAGATAACGAGCGTATCGGCGAGCATTCCGCGGTCTTCAAGATCGCTGAGCACTGCGCTGAGAGCCTGATCGGCGGGGGGTATCAGGTCGTTTTTCAGTCGCTGAAAGTTGTTGCCGTGAGTGTCCCAGAAGTTGCGGCCATCGTTGTGCCAGTTGACGGTTACGAAGGGCACGCCGAATTCAAGCAATCTTCGGGCCAGCAGCACGCACTGGCCATGAATGTTGCGGCCGTAACGATCACGAGTGGAATCGGTTTCACGCGTGAGATCAAAAGCCTGCCGAACCGCTGGCCCGGCCAGCAGTCGGAAGGCTTCCAGCTGCTGACTGGTGAGATCGGCAGCAGTGGCGATCTGATGAAGTCGTCTCTGTTGAGTATCGACGGCATCAAGGAGCTGTTGTCGGGAATGGAGTCGGCGGGAGTCAAGTCCATCGAGGAGTTGCAGTGCGGGGGCCTGCCAGTTTGGCTGAGCGGGGTCGCCGGTGACCAGCAGCGGATCGCGACGGCTGCCGAGCCAGCCGCCAGTCTGTCCGGGTGCGACACCTCCGGGCGCGGCCGGGTGCAGTGTTTTCCATGGGAGCATGACAGAGCCGGGCATGCCGGGGGCTGCCGGATGATATTCTGCGGCGACGACGCTGACGTGAGGGGAATCGCGGCGGCTGGGAGGTTCGTCGTCGCTTTTGTTCACCGGCGGCAGGCTGCCGGTGAGGGTGGTGTGGGCACTGCTGAGGTGAGCAGGGTCGTCGTGGCAGAGCGAGCGAACGACGGCGATGCGTTCGCTGAGTGCCGCAAGGTGCCGAAAATGTTCGCAGATCTGCAGACCGGGAGTGGCGGTGGAGACTGGGCGGAATTCGCCACGAACTTCGGCGGGTGCGCTGGGTTTCAGATCGAGCGTATCGAGTTGGCTGGGACCGCCCCACATGAACAACAGCAGGCAGCGTCGAGCACGGCCAAACCCGGGGGAGTGCAGAATTCCTGTGGTAGGAGCGGCGGCGACGGCAGCGACGGGGGCGACGCGGGCAAGCGACGTGGTGGCGAACAGGCCGAGTGGACCTGCGCGGAGAATAGCGCGGCGAGCGATCGCGGGGGGGCTTGAGGAAGGCATGGGAGGGAAGGGGAGGGAGTTGGGAGCGGGTGCTGGGGAGGCCGATAGAATACCGCCCGTTTCCTGCCTCTGTCCAGCAGAATTCGCAGGGATCGTGCCGGTGATGTCGAAAGCCTGCGATGAATTTGCTATGCTGCAGAGGTGCGGAAAAACCGATTTTTTACGCACTCAACTCCGTTTTCCAGTCGATCAGATCAGGACATCACTCGATGAGTGCTCCGGGAATTGTGCGGACCGCGTTGCTGCAGATCCAGTGTTCGACCGATGTTTCGCAGAATCTTGATCGCACCATCGCCCAGATTCGCGAAGCGGCCCGCGCAGGTGCTCAGGTGATCTGTCTGCAGGAAGTTTTCAACACCCAGTACCCGTGTCAGACCGAGGATCACGCAAATTTCGAACTGGCAGAAGCCATTCCAGGCCCCACCACCACCGCACTCGAGGCGATTGCCCGAGAACATCAGGTGGTCATCGTGGTGCCCCTGTTCGAACGCAGAACTCACGGCCTCTACCATAACTCCGCCGTGATCCTCGATGCCGACGGCTCAATCGCGGGTCTGTACAGAAAGATGCATATTCCGGACGATCCGCTCTACTACGAAAAATTCTATTTCACCCCGGGTGACCTCGGGTTCCTTGCCTTTCAAACCCGCTACGCCAAAGTTGGTGTGTGTATCTGCTGGGATCAGTGGTACCCCGAAGCCGCTCGACTAACCGCCATGCAGGGGGCGGAGCTGTTGTTCTACCCAACGGCAATTGGCTGGATTCCGGGCGAGCGGGATGTTTACGGTGCCAGTCAGTATTCGGCATGGCAAACGATGATGAGAAGTCATGCGATTGCAAACGGTGTGTTTGTCGGGGCACCTAACCGTACGGGGCTGGAGGGCAGCATTGAATTCTGGGGCGGCAGTTTTCTGGCAGACCCCTACGGCAATGTGCTTGCCCAGGCTGCTCATGACGGCGACGCCATCCTGCATGTCAACTGCGACCTGTCACTGATCAACACCGCCAGAACGCACTGGCCATTCTTTCGCGACCGGCGGATCGATGCATTCGGCCCGCTCCAGCAACGCTGGTGTGAACGCTGAAACCCAGCATTCGCACTGCTGCCGACTGAACAGCGCAGGAACGCCGCGGTCGAGCTACGTAAAGATTTCACGCGGAATTTTAGAGAAATTCCCGCAGCTGCGGCATCATTCTGCCAGTGTTATATACAGCAGATGTCCTCTGACACAAAACAGGACCTGCATCGGTCCAGGCTCCTGCCGGTGACTCCCGGCATTTGAACCTGATAACACATTCTGCGCTCACGCTGCGCGCCTCGTTGCAGAAATTGAGATCAGTATGACACCAAAGACACGTCAGCATTCCGCTCCTTCGCATTTTCGACGAATCCTGCTGGCGCCACTGGGACTGGCGCTGCTGCTTGCTGCAATCGACTGGGGTTTCCGCGGGCATTGGCAGGACTGGCTGCAGCGCCGCATGGAGACAGCCGACGGCTGGTTACTTTCCGTCTTCACGGCCGATATTCACCGGAATGGCGGTTCCAATCAGGCCATCCCGCCAAAGACGGTCACTCCAGTGACCAATGCGGATGTTTGGGAAATCAGCGTGGAGCCAGCGAATCTCGCGAATTTCCCTGAAGCCCAGAACGCTTCTCAACAGTCGGTGGCTGACACCGCAGCTTCCATATCTGCAGATTTGGAGCAGATCAGCACCGTCACGTCCACTGAAGCGACTCACTTGCTTCGAACTGCACTTGCCCGATCCGGCACCGCGAACGGTAAACAGCAAATCTGCCGCGTGGTACTCACTGGAATCGCTTTGACCGGCCAGCGGCAGGCAGACGGCAGCTGGCAGCTCCAGCCGGGAAATCTGCAGCAGAACCTCGTTATTCCTGATCCGGATGGTGCTCTGCATCCAGCCGGTTTACTGAACGGGACGGCAACAGAGTCGCAGGATAATTCTGAGTGGTTCAAGGGGAAAATGTGGATTGAGCCACGGCCGGATGGCGTCACCATCGTCTGGAGTGACGGGTCGGGTGATCCGGTAACGGCAAGGCGGATGCAGGCTGAGTTGATCACAGGGACGCTGGAGGACGTTTCCAGTGGGCTGCCTTTGGAGCTGAAACCTGATCTGGCGTCCGCGAGTTTCCTTCAGGAACTGCTTGCCGACAATCTGCGTCCACAGCTGGCAGAGCAACTCGGTGATGGGCTGGAAGCAGACGACATTGATGCTGAACTGACAAGTCCGGGGCGCACACGCATTACAATAGATGGCAGTGTGATGTCGTGGTCGTTCGTCTCATCCGCCACTGTACGGCTGCAGCGGGCGACAGCACAACCGTTGCGATCAGCGACGTCGTTGACGAAATGAAAGCATGGTTTATGCGGCGAGCTGCCCCGTCTGTATCGGTGGGTCAGGGAGGTGTTGTTCGTCGCGGTTTCCGTCTGGCTACTGGGTCAGCTTTCCCTGCAGAATGATGTGCCGAACCTGCAGATCTTCATCGAGCACCAGTACATCAGCCATTTTGCCGGCTTCGAGGCTGCCATGGGTGAGCTGCATGCCGGTACGTTCGGCGGGAGTGAGAGTGGCCATGCGGATGACCGCGGGGAGTCCGACGGTGGTCGATTGGTACATCTGCCGCACCATGTGGTCCATTCCGGTTACGGCACTGGCAAGGCTCCCGGAGGGCGCCCAGCCGACGCGTCCATCGCTGGTGAAAGGAGTGCCGCAGTCGTGTCGGCCGAAGACCGAGGGTCCAGGCGGCATATCGAGAGCGCGATTGCAGTCGGTGACAAGACAGAGTCGTTCGGGGCCGAGCATGTGAGCGGCGAACTCAAGAAGTTCGGGAGCGAGGTGACAGCCATCCGCAATCACTTCGGTGCTCATGTCACGATTCATCAGCACGAATTCCGCCATGCTGGCCTGCATGGGTGTGCCGAAGCGCTGGCGGAGCGACGGCACACTGCTCATGGCACACCAGAAATGGTCCACATGTCGCATACCGTATTCGAAGGCGCGTGACATTTCAGTCCACGAGGCATTTGAGTGACCGCAGGTGATGAGACAGTTGTGTTTGCGGGCCACCTTCCAGAAAAGTTCGGCGCCGGGAAGTTCTGCGGCACAGGTGGCGATGCGAATCATCTTCGTACGGAAGTACTCTCGAATCTCTTCCAGTTCAGGCGGGCGACATTCGTTGCGATCGTGGCAGCCGGCTTTGTCGGGTGCAAACCACGGTCCGTAGAGGTGGATACCGGCGATTGCGGCACCGGTTTCACGGCCGGACCTGAGCAGCTTTGCGGAGGATCGGCAGGCGGTGATCATTTCCAGAATGTGTGCCATAGACCCGGTTGTGGTGGTGGGGAAGAGTGTGGTGGTGCCGTGCTTCAGATGAGTGCGGCAGGTGGTGAGAACGGCCTCGATGGTGCCGTCCATGAAGTCAGCTCCCCCACCACCGTGAACGTGAATATCGATGAAGCCGGGAACGATGTAACCACCCTGAGCATCGATCTCGGTGATGCCACGGCCTGGGCGATGACGACGCGAGACTGACTGAATTTGTGAGCCGCTGGTTTGCACCATCCCATCTTTCAGGATTCGATCAGGCAGAACGACGGTACCGTTGAGAATTGCAGGCATGTGACTTGGCTCTGAGGGTGATGTTGTTGAGGGAAGGCGGGAGTGTAGTGCAGAATGCGGAAGCATGTGAATGCAACTGGCGTTCGGCGTGTGTCAAGCAGATTCCGCCCTCGATTCCCCGGATTTCCTCGACTTTTCCCCGTCAATCGCTCCGATGTTGATTTGCCGGCTCGCTGCGGGTAGCCTGCGAAGTCCCCGACGACGTCGCCGGTTACACATCCACAAGTCCGTTTTTTTCACCTGGACGCATGATCAATCTTCAGGGAATGAACGCTCCGCAGCGTGATGCCGTCAGTACCATTTCCGGACCGCTGCTTGTGCTGGCGGGCGCCGGAACCGGCAAGACTCGTGTGATTACCTATCGCATGGCGAACCTGATTGCGCACGGGATCCGGCCGGATCGAATTCTGTCGGTGACATTCACCAACAAAGCCGCGCGGGAAATGCGTGAGCGGGCACTGAAGCTGGTGAGCCGGCAATCGCGACTGCGGCCTGAAGTCGCCACCTTTCACGCGTGGTGTGTACGCGTGCTTCGCGAAGACATTGAGGCCCTTGGCTACCCGAAGCAGTTTGCCATTTATGATCGCGGCGATCAGGAATCTGCAGCCCGCAAAGCGCTCCGCGACATCCGACTGGGCGACGACACCATGAAGCCCAGTGATCTGGTCAACCGTATCAGCCGGTGGAAGATGCAGGGAGTACTGGACAGCGAAGCCGCCAATCACACGGAATCAGATTTCGACTTTCTGGCCGCCATGGCCTATCGCAAGTATCAGAAACAGCTGCGGGCCAGTGGAGCGGTCGATTTCGACGACCTGCTGCTGCTCACCGTTCGCCTGTTTCACGAACACCCAGGCATCCTGCAGCGGCATCAGTCGCGATATGACCACGTTCAGATTGATGAATATCAGGACACCAACGGTGTTCAGTTTCAGCTGATTCAGTCACTGGTAAAGCCGCATCGAAACATCTGTGTTGTGGGCGATGACGACCAGTCGATCTATGGCTGGCGTGGTGCCGAGGTTGAGCACATCATTCGCTTTGCTGATCATTTTCCCGGCACGAAGGTGGTGCGTCTGGAACATAACTATCGCTGTACTCCGGAGATTCTTGCTGCCGCAAATCGACTTGTGAAACACAATCGCAATCGACATGACAAAACCCTGATTGCTCACAAGAAATCCGCATCCAGTGTCCGCCTGCAGGTGTTTGACGATGAAACCGCCGAAGCCGAACACGTAGTCCGCGAAATCTGCTATCTCATCGGACAGCTTGGAGTCAAGCCGAAACAGGTGGCGATCCTGTTTCGCACCAACGAACAGCCGCGACTGTTTGAACAGGAACTGCGACGTCTGAAGGTGCCTTATCTGCTGGTTGGTGGTCAGTCATTCTTTGATCGCCGCGAAATTCGGGACCTGATGGCCTATCTCAAAGCCATCGACAACCCCCGCGACGAAGTTTCACTCCTGCGCGTTATCAACACTCCGGCCCGCGGAATCGGTGATTCAACCACGGAAAAGCTGTTGCAGGCGGCCGTGAAACAGGGAATCAGTTTTTGGGAGATGGTGCCGCAGGCTGCTGCGAACGGCCTGATTCTGTCTCGTGCAGTGACTCCGCTGAATTCCTTCCAGGAACTGCTGCAGCGCTATGCCGCAGCCATGCACGAAACTCCTGCGAAACTCCCCGAGCTTGCCCGTAGTCTGCTCCAGGAAATCAACTACGAATCCGAAATTGCCAAACAGTACAAGGAGCCGGAACAGGCGGAATTTCGTCGCGCGCTGCTGGAGGAATTCGTCAATTCAATTGGACTCTACGTCGAAAAAGCCCCGGATCCAACTCTGACTGGATTCCTTGAATCTATGGCACTCATGGATCGCGAAGAAGAATCCGACCGGGACGAAAAGCAGGACAACGATGCCGTTCGCCTGATGACACTGCACTCCGCCAAAGGACTTGAGTTCCCTCGGGTGTATCTTGTGGGGATGGAAGAAGGCTTTCTGCCGCACAAACGCAGCATCGAAGAGGACACAGAGAAGGCCATTGCCGAAGAACGGCGGCTGGCCTATGTGGGCGTCACTCGAGCCATGGATCACCTCACACTTACGCGGGCTGTCGCCCGAATGAAGTGGGGCAAGCGACGCGAAGCCGTGCCGTCTCGATTCCTGTTCGAAATCCAGGCCCAGCCCGATCAGCCACTTCCGGAAGTTCACATCAGCTCTGACGACGCCTCCAGCCCACTCCCGCCCGGTTCTGTCGCCACGACCTCCGCGGCAGCCCGACCGGCGATGCTTCCTGATGAGTTCGAGATGCCGCCGTTCTGAATCCCGGTCCAGACGACGTTGTGACCGCCCCCTTTGCAGCCCCGCACCGCAGCCCGCAACCGTCGCTTACTCTTCGATGCGTCGAAGAATCCGTCCGTTGGGGCCCGCTATGACACGGCGAGTCGTGCCCGTGAAATGGACAACATGTGCGAAAAACATATTTGAAAATCCTATCGAAGTATGGGCAAAGACTTCGCCGCCACCTGGGCTGAGCAGGGCCGCAGCAACCGCTTCAAGAAATACCCGGCCAGCAGGCCCTTGTGCGACATTGCAGCTATTGAAGTAAACTCGCGCATTGGCAGTTGTGAGATTACCCCAATTTCGACCCTCAACTTGCCGCCACCAGTCAGCGTGGATGCTGCGGTCTCCAAACTCGATAAACCCGGGACCACCATGTGAATCAAACAGGATTCGCTCGAAACGCCTGGCACTGCGAACGAGGCCGTCGAGGGTCACAATGAGATCGTCTTCGCCAGCGATCGCATAGCGGTTGGCCTCCCCGCGTCGATCCGCTGAAGCCAGTATTCGAACGTCGTCGCCAGCATAAAGATGCAACAGAGCCACAGCGTACCTCTCTTTCGATGTGCCTCGTCAGGAATTACGAAGGATAGAGCATTCCTTCGATTTCACTTGCTGTCAACTCACCTGCCAGATGTCTTTTGCAGATTCAGCAGCGCATCAGCGAGCTCCCAGCCGATGCGCCCGATGGCCCTGCCTTTCGGGCAAAGCGCACAACCGGGAGGGCGAAGCTCCTGCTGAGCCGCATCCCTGCCGCGAGCACTGCGACGATCACTGCTGCTCCGTAAAAACGCAGGCAATCGCTCACAGCGTGGATCAGCGTTCGGTGGCTCGGCAGGAGCCTCGCCGTGGGATGGTGAAACGGTGTTAGGGACACCTGATTTCGTTCTTTGGATCCGCTCCACCGTGACAAGGCGTGCGGGGGATCTTAATCCCCCGGTAACAGTGCGCACGACCTCAAAGTGTGTGACACCTGCTGCGAAAATCCCAGAGAATTTATTCGCACCGCATCATTTGGTATGACACCGGGGACAGTCCCCGCGGGCATGGCGGCGGGCGTGTACCAGCGGCCGCT
>JBJTOP010000238.1:0-3816 GCA_046074645.1 Planctomycetaceae bacterium
AACTGAAAAGGTGATCATCTTCAAACCTGACAGCTTTCTGAATGGCCCGATGCAGATCTGCGAGGGTGTCTGTTTCTTCGATTTCAATCTCAGCAGACCACGGATCCTCTGCGCCCACGCCGAACTCGAGACAGACTGTCAGCTTCCAGATCATCTTGTCAAATCCTTTTGACGGTGTTTGGGAAACTTTTCTGAGGGGTTCCTGCGTTTCAGGTCAGTGAACGCAAACCAGGCTGTCTGCGCGGATGGTTGAATCGAACGGCAGTTGAAACTTTTTTACCCATGAGCTGCTGGACGGCTTGTTCGTGTTTTACGTGGCTGCGTTCCAGTCCTGGATAGCTTTGACGCGGGGAGCGGGTTGGTCGCGGAGGGCTTCGAGGGCCTGGATGACGGCGTGGCAGCCTGGGAGGGTTGTGACGCAGGGGACTCCGTAGGTGACGGACGCGGCGCGGATGCGACCTTCGTCGGTGCGGGCACCTTTGCCGCTGGGGGTGTTGAAGATCAGCTGGATTTCGCCGTTGGCCATCAGATCCAGCAGATTTGGGCGACCTTCCTGGACTTTGCGAACGATTTCCACTTCGATGCCAGCTTCGTGCAGGACACGCGCCGTACCGCTGGTGCAGACGATGCGGAAGCCAAGTTGTGTGAGTCGTCGGACGGGTTCGATCATTCGTTGCTTATGACCGGCTGCCATGCTGATGAAGACGCGGCCGGAAGCAGGGAGTTTGCAGCCGGCTGCGATTTGAGCTTTGGCGAAGGCGAGGGGGAATTGTTCGTCGATTCCCATGACTTCGCCCGTCGAACGCATTTCGGGTCCGAGCACAATATCGACGCCCATGAAGCGGTTGAAGGGGAATACGCTTTCCTTGACGGACGTGTAAACGGGAATGATTTCCTGAGTGAACTTTTGTTCCTGAAGGGATGTTCCGGCCATGATTTTGGCGGCGATGCGGGCGAGCGATCGGCCGATGGCTTTGGAGACGAAGGGTGAGGTGCGGCTGGCGCGGGGGTTGACTTCAAGAATGTAGACGATGTGCTGGTCGTTGTCCTGTTTGACCGCGAACTGGATGTTCATGAGTCCTCGAACCTGGAGCGCGGTTGCGAGGGAATGCGTGGCAGCGCGGATTTCGTCGAGGACTGGGTGGGGGAGCGAATAAGGTGGGAGGGCACAGGCGGAGTCGCCGGAGTGGACGCCGGCTTCCTCGATGTGTTCCATCACACCACCGATGACTGTTGTGGTGCCGTCGGACACGGCATCGACGTCAACTTCGATGGCATCTTCGAGGAATTTATCGATGAGCACCGGTTTGTCGGGCGATACGTCCACGGCTTCGGCCATGTAGCGGATCAGACTCTGTTCGTCGTAGCAGATCTCCATGGCTCGACCCCCAAGCACGTAGCTGGGGCGAACGAGCACGGGATAGCCGATGCGGGAAGCGACGCTGCGAGCCGCTTCGGTGTTGGTGGCTGTGCCGTTAGGAGGCTGATGCAGTCCCAGCTGTTCAAGGATGGCCTGGAAACGTTCGCGGTCTTCGGCTGCGTCAATCATATCAGGGCTGGTGCCGATGATATTCACACCGGCAGCTTCGAGTCCGCGTGCAAGATTCAGAGGAGTCTGACCGCCGAACTGCACGATCACTCCGTCCGGCTGCATACGGTCGCAGATGTTGAGCACGTCTTCGGTGGTGAGCGGTTCGAAGAAGAGATGGTCTGATGTGTCGTAGTCGGTGGAGACAGTTTCGGGGTTGGAGTTGACCATGATGCTTTCAATGCCAAGATCGCGGAGGGCGAAGGCGGCCTGGCAGCAGCAGTAGTCGAATTCGATGCCCTGACCGATGCGGTTTGGGCCACCACCCAGAATCATAATGCGACGGGTGCCCGGAGCCTTTGCCGGGGTTTCGTCCTCGTGTTCGTAGGTGGAATAGTAATAAGGAGTATACGCTTCAAATTCGGCGGCGCAGGTGTCCACCTGCTTAAAGGTGGGCCGGATGTTGAATGCGAGGCGTCGATGACGCACGTCCATCTGTGAACAGTCCCACCAGCCGGCCAGCTGGGCGTCCGAAAATCCATCCCGCTTGGCCCGCCAGAGCAGGTCACGGGAGGCGTCTTCGAGACGGGGTACGGTGCGGATTTCGGATTCGAGCTGTACCAGCTGTTCAAGGTTGCGGAGGAACCACGGGTCGATGTCTGTGACCTGATGAATCTGATCGACCGTCATACCAAACTTCAGCGCGTAACGGAGGTAGAAGATGCGTTCGGCATTTGGTGTGGCGAGTTTGCTGAGAATTTCATCGCGAGACGGCTGGCGGTCGGTTCCCCACAGATCCTTCTTGCCGCCGCCCAGTCCAAAGTGACCAATTTCCAGGCCGCGAAGAGCTTTCTGAAGAGATTCGCGGAAGGTACGGCCGATGGCCATCGTTTCGCCCACCGACTTCATCTGCACCGTCAGAGTCGGATCGGCTTCCGGAAATTTTTCGAAGGTCCAGCGAGGAATCTTGGTGACGACGTAGTCAATGGTGGGTTCGAAGCAGGCCAGTGTTTCCCGAGTAATGTCGTTGGCGATTTCATCCAGCCGATAGCCCACCGCCAGCTTCGCGGCAATCTTGGCAATCGGGAAGCCAGTGGCCTTGGAGGCCAGTGCCGACGAACGGCTGACACGGGGATTCATTTCAATCACCACCATGCGACCGTTGTCGGGGTCGATGGCGAACTGCACGTTGGAACCGCCCGTCTCCACTCCAATCACTCGCATCACCGCGATCGTGGCGTCCCGCATTCGCTGGTATTCCTTGTCCGACAGCGTTTGCGCAGGAGCCACGGTGATTGAGTCGCCCGTGTGGACGCCCATCGGGTCGAAATTTTCGATCGCGCAGATGATCACCACATTGTCTGCATGATCCCGCATCACCTCCATCTCGTACTCTTTCCAGCCGAGAATGGATTCTTCAAGCAGCACTTCCGTGATCGGTGACAGCGCCAGACCCCGACGCACCTTTTCTTCGAACTCTTCAATGTTGTACGCAATCCCGCCACCCGTGCCACCCAGAGTGAAACTGGCGCGGATGATGATCGGCAATCCAATCTGCTTCACCGCCTCACGCGCTTCTTCGATCGTGTGCACCGTGAAACTGCGCGGGACGTCCAGACCGATCGAAATCATCGCCTGCTTGAAGGCATCCCGCTCTTCTGCACGACGAATCACGTCCTCCCGAGCACCAATCATCTCGACGCCGTACTTCGCCAGCACCCCCTGGCGATGCAGGTCCATGGCCGTGTTCAGCCCCGTCTGGCCCCCCAGCGTCGGCAGCAGCGCATCCGGACGCTCGCGACGGATGATCTCTTCGACATACTGCCATGTAATCGGTTCAATGTATGTGCGATCCGCTGTCTCCGGATCCGTCATAATCGTTGCCGGGTTGGAATTCACCAGCACGACCTCGTAACCCTCCTCACGGAGCGCCTTGCAGGCCTGCGTTCCCGAATAATCGAATTCACAAGCCTGGCCGATCACGATCGGACCGGAACCAATAATCAGAATCTTACGGATGTCGTTGCGACGTGGCACCGAAAATCGTCCTTCGTGAAACCAGGCATACACTTGGGTGAAATCGATAGTTTTTGCAAAGCAGCGCAAAATTTCGAGCAGATTATCGGAATTTTCGCGGGGATCAAGACGACGCAAATTGTGAGACCGAAAAGGGGCGGATCCGGGAATTCCACGTTTCCCCTCCATCCTCGCCCGCGTACACTTCAACCCCGCTTTTCCCCAACCCCGCTGTCAAAGGCCCTGCTCCCGGAGCTCCGGAGCGTGATTCG
>JBJTOP010000239.1:0-21182 GCA_046074645.1 Planctomycetaceae bacterium
ATGGGACGCATGGGACGAATAGGACCCCTGAGAAACGGAAATCCGAGGGTTACTGTCCCCCAACCGGGCCCATAGCGGTACGACGGACGACCAGTCCGTCGCCACGTCATGTGCAAAAGTGCCATGCACCACCCGCGCATCGCAACGAAATCCTCCCCCCAAACGCCGCCCCAAACACCCCCGCCGAGCCGCGACCGTCAGGGAGTGGAATCACCACTAATTCAACACGCCGAAAACTCCGATTTTCGCTTCAGGTGCCATGCACCTGAAGCGCATGTACGACGGACTTCCAGTCCGTCGCCGCCCTTATGCAGCCGACGTCAATCGGTCGGTTTCGAACCTGCCATAAACTTCGGCCCCACCCCACCGGGGTGTTCTGGGACGCATGGGACGGAGGCGCTTCAGCGGGCGGTAGCAGTCTGTTACACTGACGCTGCACGTCCCACAGATCTCAGGGATCGAAAATCTGCAGTGAAGTGGGCTCTGACGCAGGCAGGGACCTGCCTGCAACGTGATTCATCCTCCGCGGCAATCCAGCAAGGTTTTCGGCCGATGACGACAGAGAATCCCTTTGCTGCGCCCGAAGTCCTGGGTGAGTCACAGACCGCACTGGGGCCGGGCGGTTTTTCGGTAGTCGATGGCGAGCGAATTCTTTGTGGAAAGGTTGTGCAATTGCCACCGGTCTGTGTGGTGACGGGCCACACGTATGACCTCGTGTCATATCATGAATCGCTCTGCTTTCCCTGGTATCGCATTGTGATTTCGCAGCGCTGGGTGCAGTGTCATTACTTCGTGCACCGATCGATTGACGATCGCCGAAAGTCGATCCGTCGCATTGCTGCGGTGGTGTCGGTTCTGGGCTGGATACTGTTGTTTGCTCCGCTGCTGATCGGACTATCCGGTATGTCCATCGGGGGTGGCAGTATTCTGATGGCGCCGCCCGCAGGAGGACTGATGCTGCTTTTCGGGCGATTGCTCACTGTGGTCATTCGCAGTCGTCTGCAGCTGACATTCAGTTTCCACTCCGAGCAAAATCTGCTGAGCGGCTTCAGTCCTGAGTTTTTTCGGAGCCTCGCTGCTTTGTCAGCAGCCGGGCTGGCGTTGATGCGATCTCGCGCGTAATCTTTATCGCATCCCACCGCGATTCTCTTCCCGCCTTCGCCCACCCGCTTGAAAGCCTCCTCGCATGTTCAGAGTTTTTCTGCTGCTTATTCAGGCCGCCACGGCCTCAATAGTCGAGGACGTTTCAGATTTCTCTGGCACAGGCCGCCCATTCCTCCAGAAATACTGTATGGGTTGCCATAACGACCGCGAGAAAAACGCCGAACTGTCGCTGGAATCGCTTGTGGATTCTGCAGCGGTGGTGAAGCAGCGGCGAGTGACTGACAAGGTGCTGCGAGTTTTATCTGCGGGCGAGATGCCGCCGCAGGACGCTCCGGTGCGGCCGACGGTCGAAGAATCAGATCGCCTGCAGACTCATCTTAAAGCGATTCTTGATCATGCGGACCGCAATGCCAGTCCGGATCCTGGGCGAGTCACTATGCGGCGGCTGAATCGATTCGAGTACCGCAATACCATCCGCGATCTGATGGGGGTCAGCTTCGACCCATCGGCTGATTTTCCTGCCGACGACATTGGCCACGGCTTTGACAATATTGGTGACGTCCTGACGCTCTCACCAGTGCTCATGGAACGTTACCTCGCCGCTGCAGAAACAATAGTAGAACAGGCGATCAAGTCGGTGCTGCCTCCGGTTGTGAAGCGACATCTGTCATCGACCTATACGGAACCTGCATCCGGAGACGTCGCTTCAAAATTGATGGAGAATGGTTTTCGTCGCATGACGACTGACGGCACCGAGCCAATTTCGGTTGGTCCGCTGCATACGCCGTACAAGTGGGAAGACGGTGACTATACGTTTCGCACCAGAGTCTATGGTCGCAGTGGTTCCGATCAGCCGGTGAAGATTGCGATCCTGCTGCAGGGCGCGCAGCTTGTCGATCCCTCCAGCGACGCGGAGCTGGCCACGCTGGCCGGGAATGTGCTCAAGCCTGCCAGAATCCTGCAGACCTTCGAAGTGCGAGCGACAGAACGTGACAAGGCGGAGACGATCGAGCTGCCGGTTCCGAGCATTGCTGGTCGGGACCGCATCATGATTGCGATCGTGCGTCCCCAGGACGGCCAGCCTGCAGCAGCTCTTTGGGTCGAATATTTTGCACTTGACGGTCCGCTCGATACACGTCCTGTTTCCCACCGAAACCTGCTCGCCTGTGACTCTGGAAAACCTCAGGCCGACCAGACCCGGGAAGTGCTGCAGCGATTCCTTCGCCGCGCCTGGCGCCGCAGCGTGACTCCAGCCGAACTCGAACGGCTCGCGATGCTCACTGATCGCACGGTGGCCGCCGGTGAATCATGGGAAAGCGGCATTCAGCTGGCCATGCAGGCCGTTCTGTGTTCCCCCGGTTTTCTGTTTCGTGTTGAACAGGACCCTGCACCCACCAGTTCCGAGATTCGCCCACTCACCGAACATCAGCTCGCCTCCCGACTTTCCTATTTTCTCTGGAGCAGCATGCCGGACGATGCGCTGCTGGATCTGGCGGATACCGGTCAGCTCAGCAGTCAGCTGACAGGTCAGGTCCGCCGAATGCTGGCCGATCCGAGGTCAGCGGCCTTTGTGCAGAGCTTTGCCTTACAGTGGCTGCAGTTGCAGCGGCTGGAGATTGTCGCCCCGGACGCCGCGCTCTTCCCGATGTTTACTCCGGAACTGCGTGCGGCCATGAAACGCGAGACGGAACTGTTTGTCGATGCTGTCCTTCGTGAAAATCGCAGTCTCAGCGATTTGATTGCTGCTGACTTCACCTTCCTGAACGAACCGCTCGCACGCCACTACGGTATCATCGACAGCCTGGGCAATCGCGAGGGCCAGTCTGACCCGAAACCCGGAGGCCAGCCCATCCGAGGCTCTGAATTTATCCGTGTCTCGCTTCAGGATTCCGAGCGTGGCGGACTGCTGACACAGGCTGGGGTTTTGACGGTTACCAGCAATCCGACGCGGACGTCTCCAGTGAAGCGTGGCCGCTGGCTGCTCGAACAAATCCTCGGCTCACCCCCACCCGCGCCGCCAGCGAATGTTCCCGAGCTCCCGGCATCCCCCGCGGACGCTGCTGCTGCATCGCTGCGACAACGTATGGAGATTCACCGCACCAATCCGGCCTGTGCCAGCTGTCATGCGAAGATGGACCCGCTTGGTTTTGCTCTTGAAAACTATGATGCGGTGGGCCGCTGGAGAACTCAGGATGGCAGCTTCCCAATTGATGCCGCTGGCGAGCTTCCCGATGGAACAAAATTCTCAGGCCCCGCGGAGCTGCGACTTGCGGTGCTCAGTCGCCGCAAAGAACTTGTTCGCTGCGTCTCGGAAAAACTGCTGACTTATGCGATTGGCCGGGGGCTTGAGTACTATGATCGCCCGGTGATCGAGAAGATCCTTGTGAACACTGCTGCCAACGAAGATCGGTTTGGAGTTCTGATTGAACAGATCGTGCTCAGCGATGCATTTCGATTTCGCCGGAATGCTGAGTAAGGTGTCTCATGGCAATGGATCCTGGCGACAGCTTGCCGCTCGCACCTGAACACTCTTTCTGACGCTGGATACCTTGTTGTCTACATCGCGGGGATTGTCACATTCTGCCGTACTCCCTGGCCACCGGCTGGTGCAGTGACGGGTTGTACCAGCGTCTGCAGGCGTCCAGTAATTGGCGACGGAGACGTAAACCATTGGTTTATCTGAGTGGCGGTATCAGCTGGCAGCGCTGCGGAAGCGGGACGAGCATTGCGGCGGGAGACAGCGATCAGAATGCATGGACCAGTTGCCGGCAGTGGCAGAGAAAAACTGCCGTCGTCAGCTGCGTTCGTGAAACTCACGCCCAGCTGTCCAAGTGCGGCGGTGATGGCGAGTCGACCGGGTGAATTGGGCGGATCGCGAAGAAACCGTCCATCGATTCGCAGGTCGCTGGGGTTTGCGACAGGTGCGACGATCACGAGGGCGCCGGCATCGGGAACTGTTGTGCCATCAGCATTTGCTGCTTCGACGACCCCCGATATCTGTCCTGAGGCAACTGGTTGCGGGGCAGCGGTGGCTGCGGGTGATGTCGCATCGCTGGCAGCGGCCGCGGGCTGAGGTTCGGTTGTCTGCTGGTGACGGGATGTTGAGCGGGCCGCAAGGTAGCCGGCGGAGAACATCAGGAGTGCTGAGAGGACAGGGATGAGGATGGGGAATGCACGTCGCAGCGGGGAGCGTGGTGGAGTGGGAGTCGTTGGCAGCGGTTGTGCTGCAAGTTCTGCCAGAGCGTCTGCCAAATTTTCCCGAGGAGCGTTTAAGGAGGCGACTGTGGCAGGAGCGAGAGTATCCGTGTCGTGGAGATTCGCTGATTCCGTGGACAATTCGTGGTTACCACCGACATCGTCGAGCAGTTCAGGTTCTGCGAGCAGAGGGAGCTGGAGTGTGTTGGGGACGGTCTCTGAACAGGATTCGGCGTTGATCTTTGACAGTTGTTGCAGGGCCGAGTGCAGTTCTGGATCGGGATCCAGCCTGGTGTTGCCGGCAGCGGATGGGGGACCTGCACCTGCGTCTCCGTCTGGGACTCGAAGTGACCTTCCACATGCCGGGCAATCGACCAGGGCGCCAGCGCGGGAATCGGCGATTCCGAGGCGTTGCCTGCAGTACTGACAGCGGAACTGAATGGGCATTTGGGGGGCCTTCAGTTCGGTTTGGCGGCGGGTTCCGGGAGCCGATAAAAGCGGCGAGCGTTGGCGTGCAGGAGTTTCTGCTGATGTTCGAGGGGACGGCTGGAGATGAGAGTACGCAGGGTGGTGAGCCAATCTTTGTAGGAGCCACCGAGGAGGCAGACGGGCCAGTCACCGCCGAAGACAACTCGGTCGGGCCCAAAGGCGTCGAGGCAGTGATTGACAATTGGCCCGAGTGATTCTGTGAAGGGGACTCCCTGAGGTGCGGAGGCGATGACGCCGGAGATTTTGCAGATGACGTTTGGGCAGTCGGCGAGTGCCTTGATATCATCGCGCCAAGTTTTGGGATCGTGTGCGGCTGTTTTGCCAGCGCGCTGGGCTTCGGGAAGGAAGGCAGCCGGAGCCGCATTACCGCAGTGATCGAGTACGAAGCGGGTATCGGGGCAGAGTCTGGCAAGTTTCAGACCATCGGAAAGTTCTGTGGGGCGCATGCAGAGATCGAAGCTGAGGTTGAGTTCACCGAGCAGTTTGACGGATTTGACAAACTGAGATTCGAGGCACATTGCCCTCGGGGCATCGGGGGAATGCAGCACCTGTCGAACACCGCGAATCTCCGGGGACTTGCTGAGCCCTTTGATGTAGGGTTCGAACGCCGGCAATCCTGGGCGACCGGAGATGACGGCAGCGATCGTCGGAGCATTTCCGGAGCGGCAGATCTGAACGAGGGTTTCGGCTTCGAGGACGTGATCTTCCGGGCGAACATCGACTTCCATGTAGACGGCCTGCACGACGTTGAGCCCAGCGGTTGCCTGAGCATATTCGGGGAGGCCGTAGTTGTGGCGCAGGATTTCCGGGGCACCTTTGAGCCATGGCAATGTGAGCCGATTGAGATCCCAGAGATGTTGGTGGGTATCGACGGCCGGGATGAGATTTGTGGTGTGGCTGGCGAGCGAGGCTGTCTGCGACAGAGCGGCGGTGGCGGTGACCGTCGCCGCGGCCGTGAGTAGTTGACGGCGGGAAAGGCCGGCTGTTGCCGAGTGGTGACCGGAAGGTGCCATGATGAACTCCTGCATTATTTTGTGCGACGGTCAGTGCGATCTCGCCATGGGGCATCGAGGGCCACGAGGTTTTTGGAGAGGAAGTCGATGATGTCTTTCGTAGTGGCTTCGGCGAGTCGATTTTCGAGGAAGGCTTCTGCGTGGGTGGTGCCGGGGGCGAGGAGAATTTTTCGCGAGTCCCTGAACTGTTCGCCCTTCAGTTCGACAGCCTGAAAAACCTTCTCTGCGTTGCGGACGTCGTCTTTATTGTCCTTTGCGGCCACCACATAAACAGGGACAGGCAGTCCTTTGAGAGTTTTGAGAACTGCGGTTGAGTTAATGCCTTTGACGCTTGAATTCGGGCTGTACATGATGAGAGAGCGTACATCCTGACCGCGGGGAGTGCGCATATCGACAGTAGCCGCGTCGGGGAAGGGGGTTTTGGCCCAGTCGGCGATGGTGAAGGCGGCAGCAACCATGGCGGAGGAGCCCATGGAGATGATGCCGAGTTTGCGGATATTGAGCTTTTCAGTGCGATGCTGCTCCATGAGAAAGTATTTGACGGCTTCGAGGTCATTACCGGCCATGAGTGCATAGTCTGCGGGCAGGGTTTTGAGTGCGGGTGCATCGGCTCCTGCGGCAGCGGCGGGAATGCTGTCGCCATGTTTGCGAAGATCGACGGCCATGACAGCCATGCCGGCTTTCTGGAGTTCCGTGGCGATGGGTTGCCAGACGCGTCGATTGCGGGCGTCTTTATTTTCAGAGCCGTCGGTGGAGGTCAGCAGGATGACGACTGCGGATTCGCGGCCACCGGTGGCCGGGTACCAGGTAGAATGCAGTCCCCAGCCATCGACGGTGGGAAGAACAAGTTCCTGGACTCCGTCCTGTCCGGTGGAGCGGACCTGGGTTGTGTTCGGACCTTTTTTGGCATCCGTGTTCGCAGGAGTTTTCCCGGCTTTGTCAGCAGGCGCGTTTTTGGGAGGCGTCTTCTGTTGGGCACCGGCGGGGGGGGCGAACAGGAGTGTGGCGGCGCAGAGAATTGCGGGGCAGAGAAACAGGCGTGGGACGGTCATCACAGAACTCCGCAGATGAATTACTGGCCAATTGAATCGGCAAACTGGAAGGCATCAAGAATGGCCAGCGGCATGGTGGCCCCGGCATTGCGGCTGGTGGGACGCTGGAATCCATAAGCGATGCAGCGACCGCTGGAGAGTTCGGCTACGTAGAGGACTCCGAAGGCAGGTTGTGAACCTCCGCTGGAGCGAAGATTTGCCGGACCAGTGACCATGCAGTAGCGGGGATCCGGCGTATTGCCGGTTTGGAAATCGACGGCGACGTTATGGAGGTATCGATAAGTGAACTTACCGGTTTGTTCGTTGATGACACCACCGACGAGAGCTCCGGTGAGGTTATTCAGGACGAACACTCCTTCGGGCACCCCATTTTCAAGCATGGGGACGGTGACCATAGAGAACTTATCATTGCCGCTGGCGACGGGTGCCTGAGCAGTTTTGGGTGTAACGAGTACAGCCACGGTCGCCGCGAGAAGTGCTCCGGCGACAAAGGACAGGATGGAACTGTTGAGTGATTTCATGATGGCAGCCCCTGAAATTCATGCGGCATTCCGGCTCGTCAACCGTGACGGGCGTTCGGTTTCCGCATAAGATGATAAACATTTGTGCGGCGGTAAACCAGTTTCCGGCTGGCCCGGTGCGATTTGGGGGTGTTCCCCGTATGTCTGTCCGCAGCGTTTTCCTGAATTTCCCTGCTTGCCATGTCTCAGCCAAAAACTTCAACCACTGCGCCGCAGGCGCTTGATTCCGATCAGCTCTGGTCAGCCATCCGCAGCCGAGCTGCCGACCGGGCTGCTGCTGAACCCATGCTCGCCAGCTTCCTGCACGCAACGATACTGAACCATCAATGCTTCGAGGACGCGGTCAGTTTTCATCTGGCCGGAAAGCTGGCTTCGGAAACATTGCCGGCGATGCAGCTGCGTGACGTGATGCAGCAGGCGATGCAGGACGACCCCGGGATCGCTCAGGCAATCTGTGCAGATATACAGGCGGTGCAGGATCGTGATCCAGCGGTGAAATGCTGTCTGGTGCCGCTGCTGTTTTTGAAAGGTGTGCATGCTCTGTCTGCGTGGCGAGTTGCTGCGTGGCTGTGGAAGCAGGGGCGTGAACTGGTTGCGGTTTATCTTCAGAACCGCATCTCTGAAGTGTTTGCGGTTGATATCCATCCGGCCGCGCGAATCGGTCGCGGGATTCTCATGGATCACGCCACTTCAATCGTGATCGGGGAAACCGCTGTGATCGAAGACGACGTGTCGCTTTTGCACGAAGTGACTCTGGGCGGCACCGGCAAGGCCACCGGAGACCGTCATCCAAAGATTCGCCGCGGCGTGCTGATTGGAGCGGGAGCAAAGATTCTGGGAAATGTTGAAATCGGCGAAGGTGCTAAAGTCGGCGCCGGGAGTGTGGTGCTCAGAGATGTCCCGTCGCACTGCACTGTCGCGGGCGTTCCTGCAGTGGTCGTCGGTAAACCCGTTTCCAGCACGCCGGCCCTCGACATGGATCACCTGATTGGCATGACCAACGGCGATGCGATCTGAAGAGCCGCCTGCGGTTGCAATTCTCAGCCGCGTTCCAGCAGCACCACTGACGTGTCGTCGTGTCGGCCCTGTCCCTGAGTGAACGCATTTGAATCGTCGAACAGCTGCTGCAGAACCTGTTCGAGGGGAACTGCACGGCTGTTGCTCAGAGTCTTCTGAATGCCCGCCAGACCGAACTCTTCATGATGGCTGGCTCCTGCAGGAAACGCTTCGATGATACCGTCCGTGTACACCATCAGACGGCACCTTTGTGGCAGAATGGCCGTCTGTGTCTCATACTCGACATCATCCAGAATTCCAATTGGCAGTCCCGTTGCCCCTTCATTCCCCAGCACCTGAAAGCTGTCGTCAGAAAGATGATGCAGAATCGGGTTGGGATGTCCTGCCGACGCCCAGCGAAATTCGCCTGTTGAAGGTTTCAGTACGCCATACAGGAGCGTAATGAAGCCACCCTCGCTTTGAACCAGCTGCTGGTTGCACAGGACGTGATTCACATGGGCAACGAATTTTGCCGGATCGCGAAATTCGTCGTAACGGATCATGCGGATGATGGTGTGCATGGTCATGATGGACATGCAGGCCTTCATGCCGTGTCCGGATGCATCTCCGACGAGAACGATCACACTGTCATCGGGCAGTGTGAAGGCATCATAGTAGTCGCCGCCAGCCATTGTGACGGGTTGACCACCAATGACCCGGATTTGTGAGGATTCGTAGCGGGCAGCGATCGCGTAGTTCTCGGGGCAGGAGATTTGTTGAGGAATGATTGATTCCTGAAGCTGTCGAACGGAATCAATTTCTCGCCGAAGTTTCTCTGCCACAAGTCGCTCTCGGTCCGCCTCGACCTGTTTCACAGCCCCCACGATGACCGCATGAATCAGAAACATGAAGTCACCGTTTGCGTCGCGGATGAGATACGATCGCAAACCTGATGTGAGGTAAGTCGCGAGGCGATAGACATCGCCTGGCTGACTGGCTGCGACAATTGGGGTACCCGGGTGCAGTTCCCGAATTTCATGAAAGATTTCGAGTGCTCGATCATGATCCGGCTGTGCTGTAGTCAGCAGGATGGCGTCCCAGTCACTGCGTGAATGTGCCAGTTCAAGAAACTCGTTCACATCCGTGGTGAGCGACACTTCGGCGTCTTCCACGCCAAGGTACATGCGGATGAGTTCCGCCTCGGTCGCATCGTCCCAGACTGCAAGCAGGCGCATGGCAGGCTCCCCCCCGTTGAATTGACTGGTTTCCCGGTACACGTTCTGAAGGTTACCAGGAAATCAGGGAATGGGCCAACCAGACGCCTGAAAATGCCTAAGAAACTGGCAGGAAGGGTTGGTCATGCCTGCCGGCTCAGCAGCTGCGGGAAAAAGTTATTTGCCGTCCAGCGGAAATGTTGTGCTGTCCGTTGTCCCACCGGCCGCACCTGGATCCCGAGCAGGAGGAACTCCGCCACCTTCCTGATTCCTCTGGAAGTACGGTGCATCGCCGCCGTTGTCCTTCTTGAAATCATCGTCCGGAGCGGGGTCCTGTTGAAAGGTGGAGCCATTGCTGCCCAGCGGTGCAGGGTTGCTTGTGCTGGGGGGGACGTTGATAACGCCTGGCTGCGCCATCATGCCAGGCATCCCGTACCCCTGCTGACCGGGATAGGGCTGGTTGTAATAGGGGTTCATGCAGCCGGAGATTCCGGCGAGAACAACCGCAGTGGCAAGCACCGGTGAGCAAGACCTGGACATCCTGTCGATTTCCTGCACTGAACAAAAGAAGACACCCGCTTCGCTCCGCGAAGCGCGGCAAATCTGCATGGGCGACTGTTTCCAACGAAATCATTGGGTGGCAGTTTTCGCAGCCTCATGAGGCTCCGCGGCAGATTTTGCCGGAGTTTTAGCGAGTGATAAAAAGCGTGTCCAGAGCAGTTTCCCCGACCTGCCACGGCAACGCAGGTTCTCATGCACGTTTCAAACGTGGCGGCTGGGATTGCAACTGTAATTAGCGGTTGGGCGGAAGCCCTCGGCTGTGTTTCGCACCGAAGGTGCGCGCGCTGTCGGTGGCGTTGGTTGGGCGTTGGCAGGGCCGTTTGCCCGCAGGCTGCCGCCATGCGGCTGGTATCACTGGCAATCGCTCACAGCGCAGACCAGCGTTCGGTGGCTCGGCAGGAGCCTCACCATCCCGGGTTTTTACTCATCCTTTCGCGGGATTCCAGAGAACTTCAACGTCATTGGGCACCGGGGCTGGGTCCTTCACGGCACAAACGCAAATTCGGGTGCATTGATGAGCACCCAAAGTACGTCTTCGACGGAGGTACGCCAGGCTTCGGTGAGTCGTTCCGTGGGTGGGTCGCCAAGGCGGGCGGCTTCTTCCTGTTCGTGTTTTTGACGTGTGGCCGCAGCGTTGAGGTGGTTGGACCAGCTGACGGAGTTTCGCTTTGCCTGGGGTGGTCGCGGCTTTGCTTCCGGCACCACGCGGTCTGCAAAGCCCTCGGCCAGTTCCGCAGTGAACTGTTCGAGTTCGGTGGGAGACGGTTCGCGTCCCAGTACGCGGCGGAAGAGTTGTTCAGTGAACTGCTGTGGGGTTGCAGCGGTCAGGGCCAGTTCCGTGATCACGGTGTTGTCGCTGAGTTGTACAAGTCGGTGTCCGGCGTTGCCGTTGGCGAGTGTCAGTGGCTGCAGGACGGTCGCCTGATCGTCGCGGGCGGTGGCGGAAAATGGACGGGAATCGCGCCAGCCGAAGACTGTGAGCAGATCGATGAGGCTTTGGGCGACGGGCAGGGCGAGTGCAGGGCGGTCGCGTTCGTTGGAGAGCGAACAGAGATGCCAGGCGCGGGAGGGCGAGCCGAGATTGAGGAAGGAGTCATCGGGGCGACGGCCTTCGGGGTCGAGGGTGAGCATTTCCGCGTCGAAGGTTTTGCCGGCTGCCAGGTAGAGCGAATCCAGCAGTTGTTCGGCCGTCATTCGCCGCAGCGACTGCGCCCCGAAGTGCTTTGCGAGCGGCGAATCTTCGGGTGCAGTGCTTCGTTGCCATGCGTCTGAGTTAAAGATCAGGCGGGCACTGGCACGGAGATCGTAGCCGGAGGCAATATGGTGTGCGGCCAGCCGTTCCAGAAGTCCCGCATGGTCGCTGCTGCCGCCGTTCCAGTCGTCTGGATCCGGTATCAGGCCACGTCCGAAGAGCCGTGTCCACAGCCGATTGACCATCACGCTGGCGAAATTGGACTGTGTTGGGTGCGTGAGATGCAGCGCCAGTTGCTCGCGGGTGTCAGTGGGATTGCGGAGCAGCGAATTCCAGAGTTCGGCGGAGGCGGCGGGTTCTCCAAAGGGCCACGCGGGGGCCACGGCGGTGCCAGGTTCAATGCTGACGGTGATGGCAGGGGAGCGACTGCCGTCCGGGCGTTTGGGAACGCTGCTGGTGGCCGGTACCGGGACAGGGGCTCGGTTAAGGAGTGCGGCCATGGCGAAGAGCTGCTGCTGGGAGAAATCGTTGACGGGTGAATCGTGGCAGCGGGCACACTTGAGGCTGCGGGCTCCGAACGCGGAGGCCAGCACGATCGCCCGTTCGGCAAACGGCACGTCATTCTGGGAAGCCATGGCGAATCCTGCGGGACCGCCGCCCAGTCTGCTGCCCTTCATCTGCACGAGTTCAGTGGCGAATCTGTCCATGGCCTTGTGATCCCGGAACGACTCGTAGATCCACCAGCGGAACGGACCGGAATTGTTGAGCTCCGGTTTGAGGATACCGGGGTTTTCGGCGAGCACATCCTGCCAGTAGGAGACCCAGTGATCAGCCCAGCGGGGGTCGTCAAGGTAGCGGTCTACAGCGAGGCTGCGGCGGGTGGCTGCAGGTTGTTCGAGGAACCACTGCGTTTCAGCCGGGGAGGGGATCACGCCGACGGTACTGAGCGCGAGGCGGCGGAGAAAGGTGGAGTCATCGACAAGCGGGAGAGGAGTGAGTTTTTGGCTGGCGAGCGTTGTCTGCAGCTGAGCATCGATATCTGCGGAAGTGAGGCTGGCGGCGGCAGGGCCGAGCAGTTCACGGATTTGGGCGTGCCGCTGTTCCCAGTACTGCTGTTCGTCTGCGGCCATACGGCGACGTTCAGCAGCATCAACCTCCTGCAGGCGGGCGTATTCGCTGGAGATAAAGGGACGCCAGGCTGCTTCGGTGAGCAGTTGTGGTGAGTTGCCAAAGCCCAGCAGCTGGAAGCCAGTTTCCGGGGAACCCATGGCCAGCAGCGTCTCGCTGAGCTCAACCCGCATATTCTTTCCACCGGCCACCGCTTCGAATTCCAGCAGGTGCGTACCAGCAGTCAGCGTGATCGCGGCGACCGCTTCCTGATCGCCGGCGGGAACGGGATGCATCGCGGTGTAGAGCGGTTCCGGGGGCTGGGGCACTTCCTGATGCCCGTCTGAAGCGTAGGGGGCCTGGGTGAGCTGCAGGATTTCGTGACCATCGACGAGCAGTCGAGCGGCGGAACGAGCTCGGATAAGCAGTTGTGTTTGTATTTCGGGAGTCGTGAGCTGCAGTCGAATGCGGACGACACTGGGGTTGCTGCGGTCGCCGATCAGTCCGCCAGAAATGTATTTGCGAGGCAGCCGCAGCAGGGCAGTTGAAGACTGAGTCCATTGCTGAGTGATGCGGGTGCGATCGCGATTCCACGGGTCCGCCTGCCTGACGTTCTCCCGGATATCGACGAACACGGAGTCCGTGGGCAATTCTGAGGCGGCGACTTCAGGAAGCGACTGAGTTCGGCGAGTGGTCCTGGCTCGCTGCTGGACTTCAATGTCGGTCAGTGCACGGCGGTAGATGCGAAGATCGTCCATCAGACCCTGAAACGTATTGCCGGGACTACCGCCGGAAGCCGAACCGACCCAGAGCTGGTCGTCGTCAGAGTACGGAGCGCGAGAAAAAGTCTTGCCCCCCATATCCCACGTACCGTCCGACGGTTCACCGTCGATCCACGCCACTGGCGGCTGGTCGCTGCCAAACCGGAACGACACCGCCACGTGATGCCAGTCGTCGTCGGCGGTGAAACCGGCGGTGGAGTTCCAGCGATGCAGTTCGCCCTGAGAATCGGGCTGATCAGCCGATCGATACAGGAAGCTGACTCGCACCGTACCACCCATGCCACGCAGACGCAGCGCCCAGCTTTGGTTGTCTCTGAGCGTTCCAGGGAGACCAGTGCGGCCTTTGCCAATCAGGTAAACCTGCTGACCGTCGGCTATTGTCGAAGTGCGGACCCAGGCTTCGAGACCGAGACTGTCGCCCGATTGCAGATCGAGTTGTGCATCGGGTGAATCGTTGTACTGCAACCACGAGCGGCCATCGAGAAGCAGGGCAGTGTTATCGGGTGCGAACCCGGGATAAACAGGCGGACGCGGACCGGGAACACCGGAATCTGGTGAGCCCTTCACGGACTGCGGAATGAGGGATCCCGCGGAAGAACCGAAACCAGCCTGGCTGAAGTCCCAGTGATACAACGGCGGAGCCGGCTGCAGGGAGGCAGATTCGTCCCCAACAGCCGGCACAGTGCCGCAAAGAGTGATGCTGAACAGGACAAAGTGGAAAAGCGGGGCAAACCGCATGGCTGGACTCCAGTGGGATTGGCAGCTCTGGCGACTGATCGCCGAATGAAGCCTTTACGTTATCACCACGGAGGAAGGATGTCAGCAGCGGTGTGCTGGGTTAGTCGTCATATTCCACGGAAATCACACCGTTTTTCGATACAATTTCCACGTCCAGCTCCCCGTAGCAGAGTTCGACCCGGGTGTGGCAGCGAGAGACTTCAATTTTTCGCGGTGGTATTGGCGGAACCAGGATCTGAACATACACCAGCCGATCTACATCGTGTTCACACAGAGCAGGGTCCCGTACAGCGACGATTGCCGGCACGAAGTGTCCGCAGATGTGATCAGCACCCCTCACTCGCACACACGTCGCCAGCGGTACACGGCAGCGAACGATTTCTCCAACCTGATGCACCGGGACAGGAACAGGAATCGGCTGTCGAGCGATGTAGCCGGGAACGGTTCGCGGCGTGCCATAAGCCACGCGAAAGCGATCGCTGCCAAAGCTCAGAGACAATTCGGCCGACTGCCGTTCTTCAACCCAGCCATGGCCCGGGAAACGCCCGTCATTTCCGAATCCCCGATCAGAGCCAAAGTCGTAGCGTGAGTTGTAATCACCGCCCGGGTCGTACCCTCGCTCGTGACCGAAACTGTGGTCCTCGTAGTCGTTCAGACGGGACGCAGAACGACCGGAATTTGGCTGGCGGATACTGCCCGACGGCACCCGGCTTTCCGAGCTCGGCCCGCGGCCCCGAACCGGCACGCGACTGCTGCGGTCAAACGACTGCTCCGGCCAGCCCTGCTCCTGGTTACGCTTGAACGATTCACGTGAGGTTCTTGCCGCAGGCTGCTGCAATGAATCCTGAAAACGCTCACGACTGCCACGGTCCGAACGCGATGCACCGGAACGCTCCTGAGCGACTGCCTGAACCAATCGCAGAAGGTTGGTCAGATCGTCGGCAAATCCGACACCCGTCCACAGCAGCACTGCAGTTCCACACACCATTCGAGTCAACCATGTCTGAGTCTTCATGTTCGCTCTCCCCTGTGATGTTCTGTTTCGAGCACTGGGTCGCCAGTGCGATTGGGAGAATCAATGAGCGATTGACGTGCCATGACTGCCATGAATTTGATTTAAGTCATTTATTTGTATGCATTTAATGCGATTTTTTGTTGATCTTTTGCTGCAATGGACTGTAGTCGTTTTGATCGCACTCTCGCAGTCGATGTGATTTGGCGACGATCCGTTCAATTCCCCGTTGCTGTGTCGACTCCTGCCGCACGCGGTGGCGACGTGGCGAGCAAAGTGGGAACACATCGCAGTGGACACCCCCCAAAAAACGCCACCACCGTCCCCGCCGAGCCGCGACCGTGAGGGAGTGGAAATACCACAATAACACCCCGCCGGACGTCCTAAGGTACATGGCACCCAAGTGGCCCCCCGTCCCCGCCGAGCCGCGACCGTGAGGGAGTGGAACTACTACACAAACACCCCGCCGGGCGGGAGAGAAGAACTGCGCGGGAGGGCACTCAAAGTGGCTGGTGGCGACAGTCAGCCGCGTTCGCTGTTTTCTTCACCGCGGAAGGGGTTGAAACGAACATATTCCCAGTGCCTGTAGAGGTCACTTTTGTGGAGCAGTTGTTCGTGAGTACCGTCGGCAGCGACTTTGCCCTCATGAACGATGATCACTCGTGAGCAGCGTTTGACGGTGGAAAGGCGGGAGGGGAGGAAGATGACGGTTCGATTTCCTGAGAGCCTTTGGTAGGCGTCATCGAGCATGGATTTGGTGGCGGCATCGAGGGGTATCTGGGGTTCTTCGATGATCAGGATGGCGGGTTCGCGAACGGCGGCTCGAGCGAGACTGAGTCGGAATCGCTGTCCCGCATCAAGGTTCACTCCGTGTTCGCCAAGTGGAGTGTCGTAGCCTTTGGGGAGGGTGCGGATGAAGTTGTCTGCGTGGGCCAGTTTTGCGGCATCGACAGCTTGCTGGCGAGTGATGTCGGGTTGTCCGCAGGTGATGTTTTCGAGTGCAGTGGCATCGAAGACGGGATCATCTCCGCTGACGAAGAGGGCTTCTGCGCGGAGTGATTCGAGCGTTCCTTCGCGAATGTCGCGACCGTCAATCAGGACCTGACCGGGATCCGGGTCAATGAAGCGGGGGATCAGGCTGGCGACGGCGAGTGCTGGTTCGGGGGTCAGGGACAGCAGGGCGATTCGTTCGCCGAATGTGATTCTGAGATCGAGTCCCTGCAGGAGTGGTGCGGAGTGAGGAGTTGAGAAGGAGACCTGATTGAGAGTCAGGGTGCGGGACATGGGTTGCAGGAAGGTTGCACCCGGCTTTTGGCTGACAGCGGGAACGCGATCAATACAGGTCGCAATTTCATCTGCGCGTTCACTCCCTTCGGATGCGAGTTCAGGAAGACGGGTGAAATCGCGGAGTGCGGAGGCGATGACGAGCAGCAAAAGTCCGAGCAGCAGGCCATCGAGAAAGGGCAGGCCGGCGTGGATGTGAAGGGACAGCAGGACCAGCGGGATACCACCGGACAGGAGCATCGTGAGCTGCTGCTGCAATTCGCCAATCGACTGCTGGGTCCGCAGCTGTTCGCTTTTGTCTCGCCACGCAACGAGCTGCTGCTCGAACTGCTGCTGCTCGTGCTGCTCCATCCCAAAGCTGCTGACAAGACGTGCCTTGCGGAGACTGTCGGTCATGCGGAGCAGTCCACGAGAAGCCTGCTCGGCAAGCAACTGCGTGGATGATCGGAGCTGCTGTTGCTGGCGCTGCAGCAACAGGCGTCCGAGGATCAGCGGGATAATGGCCTGCAGAGCCGTTTTCCAGCCGATCATGAGGGCGATGGAGACAGCAAGCAGCGTTTCGGGAGTTCGCTGACAGACAATTTGAGCCCACTCAGCAGCTCGTTCCTGCAGTTCATGCGCAGCACTGCCGAAGAGTCGGTCGAGCAGAGCGGTCTGTTCTCCGGTGACGTCAGCCGGCTCGAGACGAATGGCCTTGCGATGCAGGTGCTGTCGCTGCCGCTGGATACAGGCGGCCACGTGACGTGAGCATTGTCCGGACGCCCAGGCAGACAGAAGCCGGCTGAGGATGAAGGTCACGGTGGCAGCAGCCAGCAGAGTCAGCAGGGTGGAGCGATCAGACTGGAGGAGTACAAGTCTGTGGGCGGCAGCTGAGAGAAACTGAAATGGCAGCGAAGAAGAGCCTTCAGCGGCCAGTCGGAGCAGACCGGCGGGCGAAGAAGCTGAGGGTTCGTGGGTAGAAAGCCAGAAGGCAGAGGCAACGCAGACGAGTGCAGCTGAGAGCAGGACTGCGGCGGCGAATGAAGCAAGAAAGGCGGATGCCAGACCTGCCCCTAGAAAGGCCGGAAATGAAACAATCCGCTGAAATTCCTTCGATGCATTCACGGAACTGCTCCGAAGCGGCGAATTTGAAAGGATCCGGCGTGAACTTCAGCCTGCTAGGCAAGGTCGCGATCTTCGAACAGCAGAAAGCCCAGCAGAAGCATGGCAGAGATGTAAGTCACGGCGTAGAACAAGCTGTATCCAAGATACTCCGGCGGAACGATTCGGCCGGTGGCAACCGCTGAGGAAATATTGAAGGCAGACAACGACGGAATCACCATCGAAATCAAACGCGCGGTGAAGGTTACTGACTCAGCCGCCTCTCCTGCCACACTGCGGTTCACAATAATCTCTGTCAGATTCCCGATCACAAATACCGCGAAACAGATCACCAGATTCATGACCATTGGCAGCCGAGTCGCTACGGTGACGCTGATGGCACCCAGGACACAAACCTGCAGGAACGTGAGCGCAATGCCGGGCAGTACCTGAGCGATGGCAGCGGTGCGAACCGGATGAGGCAATGGCAGTTCGACATCTGACACTGAAACCCACTGGAAAAATGGTGCAACGTCGAGCGACTGTTCCCGCTGATCTGAACCCACACCGCGGTACAGCAGCACGGAGAATGCGACTGTCAGAATCACAAACATCCAGATGACCGACTGCACAATACCGATGAATTTCCCAAACAGAAATTGCCGACGGTCGATGGGCTTACTGAGCAGAGTCATGGCGGTCTTGCCCTCGATCTCGCTGGTAATACTTGTCCCGGCCGTCCAGACAGCAAGAAATGCTCCCGCGATCAGCAGGGTCGCAAGACCGCATTCGCTGAGCATTTTGATTTCGTCTTCGAAGGTGAAGAACGGCAGCACCGCATTCAGCAGCAACACCCCCACAGAAACCACCACCAGCAGCAGAAACAGCGGCTGACGAACCGCTTCCTTGGTGGTCGCTCTGGCAATCACCCCCGGGCGAGTCCCGTAGGAAATGGCAACAAGTCCCACAAGGAGGGCAAATGTCACCAGCCAGCACCAGGTCCAGTCAATCTGGGCAGTGGTGACCTGCGAACGAATCTCTGCCAGCAGAAAAAAATTCTGAAACACGCCCGGAACTTTCTGATTGAACTGGGTAAGAATACCCCTTTGCGGAAGGTCGCAGCGAAGTCTTTTCACAAATACGCCGATCAGATGCCTCGCGTTGGAACTTTCCGTCCCGCGAACGCTGGTTGCAGTCTACACGGCAAATTGCGGAATGCTGCAGAAATTCCCTGGGAATCCCCCCTGAAAGCCTGGCGATTCCAGCATCACCTCCGCCACCCGTGCCCCCAATGGCGTTGAAGTTCTCCGGAATCCTGTGAACAGACGGGTGAAGACCTGGGTGGGCGGGGCTGGGATGGTGAAACGGTGTTAAAGACACCGGATTTCGTTCTCTGGATCCGCTCCACCGTGACACGGCGTACGGGGGATGTCAATCCCCCGGTAACCGTACGCACGACCCCAAAGTGCGCACGACGTCAAAGGTGCATGGCACCTTGAGCAAACATCCTAGAGATTTTATTGGCATCCGCATCAGTCGGTGCGACACCGGGGACAGTCCCCGCGGGCACGGCGGCAGGCGTGCAACAGCGGCTGCTGGCCGGGCGGTAGGATCGTCATAAACCGAAGAGTCCCCAGAAACCGCAACGACTGCAACGTCGCCGGGGACAGTCCCCGCAGTCGCAGACACTGGCTAAATTAGATGGGCCGTGGCCGGCAAAAAGGGCCCGTTACGGCGCTAAGGTAAATGGCACCTGCAGCGAAAAATCGCGCAGCATCAGATGCCATCCACCATTCCGGGAGGTCATCGCGGATGATGAAGGTTAAAAAAGTGTGCCCCAGCTGGAAGAGCCCATCCGGGAGGGCGAAGTTGGGATACGGCGCTAAGGTACATGGCACCTGCAGCGAAAAATTGCGCAGCATCAGATGCCATCCACCATTCCGGGAGGTCATCGCGGATGATGAAGGTCAAAAAAGTGTGCCCCAGCTGGAAGAGCCCATCCGGGAGGGCGAAGTTGGGATGGTGAAACAACAGCGAGCGAGGAGAATTTTTTTTAAACACAGAGGACACAGAGGACACAGAGTTTTAGGGCAAAACCCAGTGAATTCCGGACTATTGGCGAATGGACTGGTGGTCAAAGTACGGCCCTGAGGTGCCTGGCACCTGCAGCGGGGATGGGCGAAGTCCTCGCGGCAGGGATGCGGCTCAGCACGAGCTTCGCCCTCCCGGCACCGCCTCCTGCCAGAAAGGCAATGCCATCCGGCACCAGGCGGCGGGTTGCAAACAGGAATCCAATGTCGAATACAAACCAGAGTTCCTGGGTCAGCGCAGTGTTGTAATCCGGGGCTGCGTGCGGCAATTGGCTGCACACAGTATCATTACGGCACCAGCTCATCCTGAGTCTCCGCGGCCTTGCCTTCGATTTCGGCGATTGCTTTTCTGTGGCGGTCGGCCGGAATGCGGTAGTCAGGCTGCCGGACAGCAAGGCGATCGTAATAGTCAGCCAGCAATTTGTGGGCGGGAGCGTAGTTGGGGTCGTGATTCAGGGTATCGCGCAGCCAGTATTCTCCGCGGCGAGCGTCTTCGTAGAGCAGAAACAGTTCGCCGATCCGACAGCGCTGGGCGACATTTGGCTGGTCGGGATTGTTGCGGATGAAGTCTGCCAGACCGTCGATTTCCCGGAGCTTCTCGCGGATCTGCTGTACCTCTGCCAGTTCCGCGTCGGCCTCAACCGCTCTGCCCAGTTCGCGCATGGCCAGAGCACGCTGGTAACGGACATTCAGTTGATTCGGGTCGAAACTGAGCACCTGATCGAACCACTCAACTGCCGTTCCGGCATTGCCGAGTGCCGCCTCCGCAAACCCCAGTTCAGCCTGCACCGGCAACCCGCGTTCCGGTTCGCAAACGAGATTGAAGCTGTGCTTCAGCGCTTCCGGTGAAACCTTCAGGATCCCCTGCAGCAGTTCCCGGGCTTCGGCCGCTCGGCCAAGATTCAGCAGGCAGCGCGCCTGCAGCAGCAGCGGTGCGGCATTCGCGTGCATGGCAGCAGCAGCCACGGCGTCCCGGAGTGCCTCGTCCTGGCGACCCAGTCCGGCCAGAAGCTGGCTGCGGGAGTAGAGTGAAGGCCAGTGCCGCGGATTTCGTTCCACCGCAGCGTTCAGTTCCGCGAGTGCTCCTGCAGTGTCCTGCTGATGTTCCAGAATCCGGGCCAGCACGTAGAACGGTTGCGGATCAGACGGCCATGACTGCTTCCAAACGGGGATGATCGTCAATGCCAGATCAATCGCGCCTGTCATGACGGCACCGTTGACGTAGGCTTCGCAGATTTCAGCGCCGTCCGGGGAATCCTGGATGAGCATTTCATTGAGTTCCTGGAGGACCTCCTGCAGCCGTCCGGACTGGGCCTCAAGCAGCAGATATTCCCGGCGAGCCCGTTCCGGAGCGGTTCCCAGCTGCATAGCCAGTTTCAGCAGCTGGGGGACCTCGGTCAGCCGCAGTTCCTTGCGAGCCAGCCGTGCTCGGAGAAAGGCGGTTTCGGCGTTGCCGCAGCGGAGGGCCGTTACGGTGTCCAGCCAGTCGCCGGCTGTTTCATAGTCGTGCCGTGAAATTGCGGTGGCTGCATTTGCGTTGAGCAGCGCGGCAACGGGGCCCATTTTCCAGAGTGCTGCAAGGAGGAGCAGCAGGAAGAGCAGGAAGAGCAGCAGGCGAGCGGGCCGTCGCAGCCAGGAGGAGGAAATTTTCCCGGATGGCCGTTTGGGTGCGCTGGCAGCGAGGGCGGGGTTTTGGTCGCTTGGAGGAATTACCGACATGCATGATTTCCACAGCTGGAACCCGAAAAAACC
>JBJTOP010000240.1:0-35108 GCA_046074645.1 Planctomycetaceae bacterium
GTGCTCGCAGAGTACCATCAAGCGTCATGCCGCCGATGTTGTCGGTGGAATCCAGGCCCGAACGCTGGATCAGTTCGCCGACGTTGGCGGTCACCACACTGCCGGAGCTCAGCACGAGGCTGTCTTCGGCTTCGAAGACTACGTTGGCTGCGGTGCTGGTGACCGTGGCCGAGCCTTGCAGCGTCACGCTGGCGGCGGTGGTTTTCAGGAGCACTGCCGCGTTGGAAGTGAGTGCAGCGGACGCTCCGACGGTGATCGTGCCAACTGCATTGATTGACACCGCACCATCGACGCTGTTCGTTGTTGAGCCACCAATGGACGCGGTACCGGTCAGGCTGGTGGTCAGCACACCGGACGAGGTGGTTGTCAGGCCGCCGTTGAGCACCAGATTGGTGCCGATGATGTTGACACCGGCTGTGGTATTGGCGTCGATGGGTCCAGAGAATGTGGTCGTCGCGGTTCCCGCATCCTGCAGGATGGATTCGGCCCGAACGGCTGCGTCGAAGCTGGCATCCGCGACGCTGACGATTCGCAGTTGATCCAGACGAGAAACCAGCCCGACCGCGGCGTTGAAATCGATATTGCCAGTGCCTGCGGTCAGCAGCAGGTTTTCGCTGCCGTTGACCGTTTGGTCAAAGGTGATATTACCGGCAGCGGATCCGGTCTCAATCGCCACAGCGCCGGTCAGAGTGACAGCCGAGTTGAAGGTGACATTGTCATCAGACGTAGTGACTTCACCAGCGGTTTGAATACCGCCACCTGCCGTCATGCTGACCACACCGTCGGCGTAGATATCGCCGTTGTCGGTGATGCTGATGGTGGACGTCGTGGAGGTCAGTGTCACGGTACCCAGATTCAGGCTGCCGGGCCCAGCTACCGGTGAGGTGCGGATGTTCTGATTGACCGTCAGTGCGCTGTTGGCAGTGATGGCCACGACAGCCCCTTCGGAAACGCCATTGAGCGTGCTGATGCCGGCGATGGATGCGATGCCAGAGGATGTGGCGATTGAGCCAATGATCAGGTCGTCGGCATCGCTGTACGACACGGCACCACTGGTGCTGACGGCGAGGGTGTCGACGTCATTGCGGGTCTCTGCCAGCAGGGTGAAAGTGGCTGCGTTGGTGCCGTTGCTGAGCAGTCGCAGATTCGGTGCGAGAATGCGACCGGTGGTCATGTTCTGGGTGGCAGCCAGTTCGTCGTTGAGATCCAGTGTGATGGTCTGTCCAGCGGTGACGGCCTGCAGAGTGCCATCGAGAGTCATGCTGCCGACGCCATCGGTGCTGCTGAGTCCGGATCGCAGGATCAATTCACCGCTGGTGACGGCGATGGTCGAGCCACCTGCGAGTGAGATGTTATCTTCGGCTTCGAGGACGATATTTCCGGAGGAGCCGGTGAGCTGTGCGGAACTCTGGAAGGTGATATTGTCAGCCGTGGTCTTCAGCAGCACGGTGTTGCTGACGGCGACTGAGGCCGACGATGCGACAGTGATGCTGCTGACGGCATTGATGGTGACCGGACCACTGATGGAGGACGTGGTCGAGGGGCCGATGAGGGCCGTGGCGGAGAGTGATGCCGTGACCGGTCCGGCGTTTGTGGTGGTAATGCCACCGTTGAAGACCAGGTTGGTTCCGGTGACGTTAATGCCGGCAGCGGTGTTGGTGTTCAGTCGGCCGGTGAAGGTCGTGGTGTCGGATCCGGCATTCTGCAGGAAGTTTTGGACAGACACAGTGGCATCGAAGGTGGCATCGGTCACACTGACGATTCGCAACTGATCAAGGCGAGCGGTCTGGCCGACGGACTGGTTGAAGTCGATGTTGCCTGTGCCAGCTGCCAGCGTCAGGTCTTCGCTGCCGTTGACGGTCCCGTGAAAGGTAATATCGCCGACACCGCTGCCGGTGTTGATGGATACGGCTCCAGTCAAGGTCGTCGCGGACACCAGTGTAACACTGTCGTTCGTGGTGGTGATATCGCCGGCCGTTTGCATTCCACCGAGTGCTGTCAGATTGACGGCTCCGTCAGCGCTGATGTCACCGGCAGCAGAAAAGTTCACCGTTCCCGAGTTGTTCACGAGGACCACACCCTCGCCTGTTGTTGTTACCTGCCCCGCGACCTGCAGATGAGTGCCCGTGATACTGACGCCGTCAGCTGCGCTGGTATTTACCGTACCGCTGAAAGTCGTTGTTCCGCTGCCGCTCTGCTGCACGATGCTCGTGGCGTTGATGGAACGGTCAGCCGTTAAATCGCTGGCACTGATGATTGTCAGAGCGCCAAGACGTGTTGTGAGACCAACGGAAGCGTCGAAGTCAATATTCCCAGTTCCGGCTGTGAGTATCAGGTCCTGAGCACCATTCAGTGTACTGTGAAAGGCAATCGTCCCGGCGCCAGTGCCTGTACTGATGGCAACGGCAGCGGCCAGAGTCACTGCTGCGGTGAAGACCACGTCGTCACCTGTCGTGGTAATATCGTCCGCGAGTGAAACGGTACCTGTTCCATTTTGCAGAAACGCTCCATCAAGGGTGAAGGTACTGCCAGACGGCACCGTCAGCAAACCACTGTTGGTGATTTCAACCGTCCCACTATTCAGTGTCGTCACCGTATCGTTGAAGTTGACAGTCTCGGCCGTCACATCAACTCCCTGACCGTCCACCGTTAATGCAGAGTTGAAAGTCAATTGCCCCGCTGAGGAAACAACAAGTCCAGCGAGGGATACTGAATCAACAACACTATCAAACAGAATATTTCCGGTTCCTGCTGCCAGAGACAGTTTGGAAAGCCCCGTCACGCCGCCTGAAATCGTGATATTTCCGTTGTTAGTTCCTGAATTTGTGCTGAGAGTCACATCTGCAGTGAGTGCAATCGCAGTCGCAAAGCTGATGGAGCTGGCCGATGTTGAACCATCACCCGTGGTTATATCAGCGGCAAGGCTGCTCGTGCCCGGCCCCGCCTGTACAAAGTTTCCGACCGCGATGATGTCACCGTTGACACCCGTGCTGAACGTCCCGTTGGTGAAAATGGTGATTCCAGCACCACTTCTGAAGGCCGCATTCACCGTCAGGTCTATTCCTGTGAAATCGAGTGCATCGTCGAGTGTGGTAACACCCGCGAACAGTGTTGTCCCCGTCCCGGCCGTCTGAGTGAATGTGCTGGACTGCAAACTACCGGAAACGGTGACATCGTCTGCGGAAATCACTGAAATATGTGCCAGCTTTCCTGTGGCACCGACCGCCCCGCCGAAAGAGATATCTCCAAGTCCGGCAGTCAGGGTCAGATCAAATGTTCCGTCCAGTGTTCCGGCAAAGGTGATCGACCCCGAGCTGCTGCTGTTCAGTGCGACATCAGCTGTCAATGTGACCCCGGAAGCAAAACTCAGATCACCAGCGGTTGTGATGTTGGCGCCGATGTTGCTGACGCCAGTTCCTGCCTGTGCAAAACTATCAGCCGAAACCAGACTTCCGTCGGTGGTCATGGTGAAGGTATTCGAGTTTGTTACAACAATGGCCCCACCGGCCTCAACCCGGCCTGCGATTGAGAATCGACTACCTGTCAGGTTGAGGGCTGCCGTGAGTATCACGGTGTCGAGAAACGTTGTCGTCCCCGTACCGGCCAGTTGTGTCAGTGTGTTGGCGTCGACTGTACCGGAGAAGGTGACATCTGCCGCGGAGGTAATCTGCAGGGCTGACAACGGAACCGTATTTCCGACGCTGGCATCAAAACTGATACTTCCACTGCCTGTGATCAGGGTCAAATCCTGTGCGCCATCCACTGGCGCACTAAACGCAAGTGCACCGCCGTTGGAATTCAGACTGACGGCACCGCTCGACAGAATGGTGAAATTATCCAATGTCAGGCCGCCATAACTGCTCCAGTTCAGTCCGTCAAAATTCACCCTTCCGGCGAAACGGCTTCCCGTGTCGCCATTGCCCAGCGTGACATTCTGCTGAAATTGTGTCGAACCCAGCGAGTTGGTGGATACTATTCCACCTGTGCCTGAAACCGTCCCGGCGAAGACCACTGCTCCGCTGATCGTCAGCGTTAATCCTGCGCCGGTGCCACTGCCTACGCCGCTGACAGTACCCGCGAAGGAAGCGGAGTCCCCCGTCAGAGTCAGATTACGGCCGGCACCCGAGACGGAACTGCCAAAGACAAACTCTGCTCCCATCAGTCCGACGGCTGATGCTGCATCCAGAGTCACTGCGCCAGTGTACGTCTGCGTCCCACTGGTTGTGATATTGCCGCCGATCGCTGACGTTCCCAAAACGTATATCGTCGACAAATCGCTGATCGCCGCATTGAAATCACTATTGCCCGTGATTGTCAGAGCAGCGATTACACTGACGGCCCCGTGAAACACACCCTGACCGGCAATCGTCAGGTTCTCATCATTACCCGTCAGCAGATTGCCAAATGTGACCGTACTGCCCGTAAAGATTCTGCCTGAGGCCGCATCCAGTGTGACTGCTCCGGTGTAGGTCTGCGTCCCGCTGGTTGTGACATCTGCAGCGATCGTGGATGTGCCACTTACTGAAAGACTGGCCGTGCTGCTGACGGCAGCGTTGATGTCTGCGTTGCCTGTCACCACCATAGCTCCGATGGTACTGACGGCCGCATTGAAAACACCATTGCCTGTGATTGTCAGGTTATTGCCATTGCCGGTCAGAGTTTCGTTGAAGGTGACTGTCGATCCAGAGAGCGTCACTGCAGATGCTGCTGTCAGTGTCACGCTGCCGCCGTAGTTCTGCAGTCCACTTGTCGAAACAGAGGCAACATTCACAGAGACAGATTCGACGTCTGCTGTCAGAGCCGCAAGGCTCACGGAAGTCGACTGCAACGTCAGTGAGTCCGTCCCGCCCCCGCCATTGACCGTCAGCGTCCCGATATTGTTGTGTCCGAATGTTTCCCCCAGATCGCTGATGATCAGTGTGTCGTTGGCAGTGCCACCGTTGATCGTCAATCCGTTTGTGGGATTGAAAGCAGCGTCCAGATCGGTGAATGTCACGGTATTGCCGAGGTTATGCAGATTGACCGTCAGGCTGGAGGAGGGATTCTGGATGTTCATGCTGACACCCAGATTGTCTGTCGCTCGGAACCAGCCGTCATCCAGGCCGCCCATGCCATCCGCGTCGATATCTGTGAAGATCAGGCTGGTCATTATGGAATCAAATCCCAGCACAAGGTCTGCTGTGCCACCAACGAACAGCGTATTCCGGCTGATTCCGTTAAAACGGATTCGCGGACCATTGGGGATTTCGATCGTGCCGCTGCTCGCAGATGTCAGCTCAATAACTAAAGAATGTCCACTCATGACAATCGTCAGGTCGTCATGCAGGTCACCGGAATCTGCGTTCAAATTGATGGTGATGTCCCGAATGGCAAGAAGTCCCGGATTGGCATCAAAGTCCAGTGTCAGATTGTCGGCATCTCCTGCACGTGTGTTAATGGTCAAAGACTGGGCTTCGCTGGTGGGGGCGCTGTCAACCGCCACCCCGTCGTCCACGACAATCACTCGATCATTCTGTGACTGCAGCGAAATGAAGTTCACACGGTCAGCATCTGCGGCAACATTTGTCACCATTTCCTTTGGGTCAACAAGAATAACCACATCGTTACCAACACCGAACAGGAGGTTTCCTGCACCGTCTCTCAGCAGCGTACCATCTGAATTGATCGATGCGGTGTAGTAAATCGTGGCACGCTGACCAGTGCCGGCAAAGTTTCTGATCTGAGCACCATCCTCCAGTGCGCGTCCGTCCGCTGTGAACCTTCCATTGATCGCGTCTGTACCATCATTGTTGATGACAATGAATGTGTCACCCTTGGTCACTCTGAGCGCCGCGCCGATCTGCTGCGTCTGAAGTTCTGCGCCACCGAGAGACACGCTTCCCTTCACCCACGTCTGGTCGTACGCATAGACATTGCTCGACCTCGAATACCTCGCGGAAAACACGGAGTTTGCTGTCAGACTCAGATTGCCCGTATTGAGAGTGCCCGTCTGGGAAACAGCCCCCGGCGAGACTATCCCGGTGTTCTGCGAAGTGACCGAGCCCACTACTGTCCCTGTCCCGCTGAGTGCCCCGCCGTTGATGACGACGATGCTTGCGCCGGCTGCCGTCGTTCCCGTGATGATCATTCTTCCCGCGTTAACCGTGGTGGCACCTGTCCACGTATTCACCGCCGGCAAGGTCAGGGTCCCCGTACCGAAGCCCTGAAATGTGAGTCCACCAGTTCCCGAGATTACCCCTGAGACCAAACTGCCGGTTCCCGTAGATTTGATGGTCACACGGCCAGTTCCAGCGGCGATCGTCCCGCTGACGATGACGTTCCCGCCGACGAGGCCAGATCGAGTTCCGGTTGATGTCAGAGTAATCGGCCCGGTTGTGGAAATGGATGCCAGGGACAGATGAGCAGAGCTGGAAATGTCCACAAAGCTTCCCGAGCCGCTCACGGAGATGCTGGAAGGCACAGCAGCCCCCTTCAGGATGTTTCCGGCATGCAGGAGCAGTCCTGTTGTGGGGGTCACCGGAACATCCAGTTGCAGATCATGCAGTGCTCTCAATGATACCGTGGCAGGCGTGTTGAAGGTCGCATTTCTCAGAGCCGTTGGCACGATGACATTGCCGCCCACGAATTCCCCACGGATGTCGTACAATCCGGTCGACTGGATCACCAGATTTGCCGCCTTCCAGTCGCCAATGGTTACATCATCCGCAGTGACCACCTTCAGGGTGCTGGTGGCACCGGAAAGTGAGGTGGCTCCCAGATGAATCTGGCCCTGAGCCGACAGCGTCAGGTTGCCCGTGATCGGCGCGATTGTCGCCTGATCAAGGGTAATCGAAGTCCCCGTCGGACGTCCCGTGTAATCTCCGACAGAGAGACCCACCAGCCTTGCAATGATTGCCGAGTCTGTCAGTTGATTCAACGCGACTTCGACGTTGGCCAGTTTTGCGTAGCTGACAATCGTGTTATCGCTCCGACGTAACGTTCCCATCGCGGGATCTGCTGTCGTGGAGTAGACACGGATCACAACATTCGGGATCACCGATTTGTCGAGAGCCGAAAATGTGTAGGAACCGCCTGAATCTGTTTCGCTGAACCATGTTGTCGTGGAACCAGCCAGCTTGCGCAGATAGCGACGCTGAGCAGCCGGATCCGCATGCGTCGTGGGGTCACGGAAGTATTCCAGACCTGTCGATTCGTTTCGGGCAATCATGGCATCTGCCGTGATCCACGGAACCAGATCCTTCAATGCGAAGTTTTCCACGGCCAGCCCGTCAGCAGCTATCACAACACTGTCCGGCAGCAGTTCCGCGGTATTTGAGTAGTAAGTATTGCCGTCCGTCCACGAGCGGAAGCGATAGTAGCCGCTGAACGCCCCGTCTTTCACCAGATTTCCGCGTGCAATCACAGTCAGTGACGCGAGGCTGCCACCATTCAGACCACTGACCGCGCCGGCGACATTGACATCCCCGCCATTCGAAACCAGCCGAACCCCGGTTGCCGATGCCAGTGTGCCTGTAATCTTCAGCGAATTATTGGACTCAATTGCGATTTCCTGCTGAGTGCTTAAGCTCAATGTCACTTTGCTTGTATCGATTGTCGCATCAGAGCCCAGCTGAACGAGATTTGGTGCGGTGATTTCCGCTGTAATCACGAGGTTCCCAACGGCATTCAGTGACAGGTCACGTCCCGCAGAGACTGGCTGCGCCAAACCAGTCACGGGAATTGTTGTCAGAACGCCCGCGGAACTGAGCTTAACATCGCTGCTGACTCCTGTCGCCACCACCTTCGCCACTGTCAAATCGCCCGCCGTGGAAATGTCAATCAGATCGACATTTGTCACACTGACCACATTAAGCCCCGAGACGGAATCCCCGATGGAATCCGCATCAGTCAACACGATCCTGCCACTGGAGATATTCTGAATCGACGCCAGTTCGTTCACGCCCAGTTCAATCCCGGTAATGCCTGTGCGACTGGTCACGGTCAACTGATCGGCTATCAGGTCCACATCCGCATCTGTCCCAAGCTCAGACACAAATGTGCCTGCATTCAAAATCACATCACCTGTACTGCGGATCGCCTGACTCAGAGACAACTGTCGATCGGCTTCCGCTGCGGCGAGCGATGCCGCGTCAGGCTGACCATGAAACAAATTTTCGGTTAACCATGTTATCAATGCACTGCGCGCTGCTGTCTGGTCCAAAGCTGCCCAGGCGGTCTCTGTCAGGTCCGCGGCGCTGGTCGCTAAAACGCCGGCTGATCTGAGCATGCTGCTGAGATATCTCAGACGAATGCGGCGTGCGTCAGTCGCTGTGGCCGCGAACTGACCAGCCTGCAGGCGTCCCACCTGAATACTGCCAGTTGCGGTGAGTGAAATGTCATTCGTGTCCCTGTCTGTCAAACTGCTCACGCTCTGAACCAGCAGGTCACCAGCCGTATGGACCGCCAGGCTGCCGTCCGTGACATTGACGTTCAGTGTCAGTGACGACGTCCCAACGTTGTTGATTGTCAGATTACCGGTACCGCCTGTTCTGATTACCACGCCCGACAACTCTGTACGCAGCGTGGAATTGCCGGAATTCGTATCCAGAGTCAACGTACCACCCTGAATGGCCGTGGAATCCTGTTGAACCAACCCACCAGTCGCGCGAATGGTGATTTCATCAGCCTGAATGTTGCCGGCGTTCAGAGTGCCAAAAACAATCGCATTGATTTCGCCGGAAGGGTTTGTCAGCGCGATAATCTCGACGTTTCTGACACTCAGCACCTCAATGTCGCCGATCCCATGATTCTGAATATCCAGCCGGGACACATTCGTCATCAACCTGATGCCCTGCTCAGCCCGCGCCTTCAGCATCGTTGCGGAAAGCGTGCTGTCGGACTGAGAAATCATTCCGCCGGGTGCGAGGAGGGTCAGGGTTCCGATTGAGTAGCCTTCATTCAGCATCGCACCTGAGAGGACGACATTGCCGCTGTGGCTGCCTGCCTTCAGCGTGATATCACTGCCGGAGGTTGTGAGCTGAGCATTGATGGTGAGATTCACAGACCCGCTGCCGGAGGTCCCTGCGGTCGCTTCGATTGTGTGCCGTGCAGTGATCAACCCGTCCAGACTGATGTCGCCCGCTGCTAAAATCTGCACCTTGCTGACGCTGCCGGTACCGCCAGTGTCCTGGTCCACAGCCACGCTGCTGAACTCGTCAAAATTCACATTGCGGCCAGCCGTCACAACGATCGCACCATCACCAGACAGCACCGCCACCGCCGGTCTTAGTGTCGAATTTGCTGCTTCAGGAACCAAACCCCGCAGTTTCACATCCCGTCCAGCGGTCACACTCAGTGTCTGATCCGTACCAGCAGACTGCACCACGGCCTGAAGAGTCACATCCAGACCCGTCGAGATCGTCACACTTCCATCGGCAAATATCGACGGTGCAGAGAACATCGCCTGAAGTCCTGTCCCGCTGTCCTGCCACTCTCGTGTCGTGACAATCACAGTCTGATTCTCGGTGATGTTCTCCGTCTTCCATTGCGTTACAGACCTGTTCTGAACAACCTTGGTTGTTGTCTCTTTCGTTTCGAATTTTGGTCGCAGATCGAAGATATCCTGCGGCTGAGTCACCATCTGAAAACTGAGTTCCTGACGGGTGTCCGTGACGTCCGAGTCGCGGCTGGTCCAGTCAGCCGTGTAATCAACGAACTCCTCATAGAGGTCCTTCCCAGTCCAATAAGAGTTAAATTGTCGGACGGATCCTAGTTTTGTTTCTCTTGGTTCATCGTTCCATGCGCCTCGACGCTTAGACTCACCGTACATCATGACGCCTCTACCGTCGCCGCTGGGTTCGCCCTTATTCCAATTCGTGTAATACATTTGATAGTCGTTCGCCGTATTGTAATACCCGGGACCAGCAGTATGCGTGACCCAGCTGAATCCGTACGCATCCAACCTGTAGCCACCAAGCCAGATGCCGCTCTTCGGCACGAACGATGCGACGCCGCTGTTCTGGGTAGGGTTCCGGATATGAGCGGAATGCGAATAGGAGGATGAGCTGTCGCGTTGAGTGATTCCGGAGACCGAAAACCACGCCGCATAGTTGTAGTCGAGGGACGTTCTAAAGTCTAGTGCGGCGGAGACGTAGGAGTAGCGGGTTGGGAAGTAGTTCCCAAAGGCCGACTTACCGACCGCTCTGGCGGGATGAACTTCTACTTGATTCATATTCCTGATCGAAGCCGTCGTCTCGAAAAAGCCGGCTCTGACGTTCGTGAATCGGGCGAGAAGGTCATTCCCTGTGACACGGTTTGTCGCAGACGACCACGCGGGAAGCTGAGAGATGCTGACAACGGATTCCCCCGTGCGACCGTCGTTGATCGCATACTCGCGTCGTCCATCTCTCAGATAATCAACCGCCCAGCGTCCGGGACTGTAGTCGAGGTCCCCAGTCCACTCGCTCCACGTGACATAGCCGTTGGCATTTGCGTCTTTGGAATACGGGTCGTACATCGTCCGTGAGTGGAATACCGCGACATTGTTTGACCTGTCCTGCTCATATGCAACGACGGCGCGGTCACGGAAATCGCCGACGTCCTCCTGGAATGAGGCCGTTGTCCCCAGCGACACCATGCGCTGCAGATGTGCAACCGCGCCAGCCGGCACTTCCACCCATTTATCACGGAAGCCATCCGTCGGGACGATCAGGATTTCCGTATTCGTGTAGTCGTAATACGACCTCGTATTCGCTGTCCCTTTGCTGGCGGAGTTTTCGTAGTAGGTGTCAACGTATCTGGTCAAGTAATCTGCCTGCCACGCTGGCGACCACACTGACGTCGTCGGGATCCCGTTAATCGTGGTATGCTTCTGTAGATTCGTAAACGTTGCATTGTAGAACGGCCGGTATCCACCTGACGCTATGAGGAGTGAATCGGTTTGATTTGCCGTAAGATTAGCGAATGCAGTTCCCTTTGTCGGCGCGGATCCGGAAATGGTCACCTCAAGACCTGTCGTATCGTCGTAGACTCTATTCCAGTCAATTTTCACCGATCCGACGTAGTATCCAGCACCAGCCGGGAGGTCGGTTTTCCAGCTATAGTCGATTCCCTCGATGAAAGTCTTTTTCAGGGTTTTCCCTGGTGTGTAGTAGCCCAGTTGTGTGAGTTTGACATTGGCTGTATGGTATTCGCTGCCTACCCGTACACTTTCAGTCCCGACCTGCTCCGTGGTGATTGTGGAGACGAAGGACACCACCGGTACCAGAATTGTACCGACTGCGACATCTCGCGTTGCCGTGATGATTTCAATTGTCCGTGTTGCGGTCGTGATCACTGGCCGCCGGACAGGAACCGCAGTGTCGCCAACCACGGTATCGCCCCGGACAGTGATGTTCTTTCCTGCGACGATATTTGAGTCCGCTCCACCATGCAGCGTACCGCCATTGATCAGGACATCACCGCCCGTTAGATCCGCAACCTGCAGCGCACTCAGCAGTTTGGGCGTCGTCCATGTCGGATTGACTCCGGCACGTAAATCAAGATTGGCTGTCGACAGGACCTCACCGAACAGGGTCACGGATTCGACAGCGTTAATGACCAAACGGCCCGTACTGCCACTTGCCAGAATCTGACCGTCAAGGCTCATCGTGCCACCCAGCAGATGCACCAGGGAATCTGCCCGGATCAAAGCCGGAGTCTGGGCACCGGCTGCTGCTGAGACCAGAAGATCGGCTGTTGCACGCAGATCGATGCTTCCGCCATGGGAAGTGGCAAGGACTTGGGCATCACCGAGGATCACGATGTTGTCCGCACGAAAGCTGATCAGGTTTACCGCGTTGAGTATGGCATTGACGTAGACATTTTTAGCCTGTGTGACGTAAATATTTCTCGTGATGGCCTCGTCGATCGAGCCCGTCCTCCGGGTTTGACCGACCAGTCCGCTCAAAATAATGTCCTCGACACCGCTTAAGGTCATCGTGCCGCCCGCGTTTGTCGAAAGCGTTCCGCCGGTGACTCGGATGTCCGTGCCATTGCTGTCTTTTGCAAACACAAAAGGCGTGAGCAGCAGACTGACGCCGGTTTCGTCATCGCCGCCGGTCAGTGTGATCTGGTCGTCAGCCTCCACCAGGCCATCGATCATTACCTGCTCGCCGGAATTTATGGTGATGTCCGCACCATCCTGCAATGCCGAAATGACACCGTACACCTGCACATCGTCAGATGTCGTGATGAGAATTGCGTGAACCGTCCCCGGAGGTTCGGTCGTGGCAGCTTCAGTTCGCAGGCTGCTGCCCGCTGAAATCTGAAGACTGATATCGGAGGCCGAAGAACCGCCAGTAACGGTGATCGTGATATCGCCGGTGGCTTTCAGAGTGCCACCGACGGGTTGAGTGATTCCGCCGATGATTCCGACACCGCCCAGCGAGACAGTGCCTGTTGTGGAGACTTCAATGTCAGCCCCGAGACCACTGAACTCAATGTTCGTACCATTGACGGTCGCTCCAGCCAGCAGAGACCCCACAATCTCAACGCTTCCCGCATTCAGATTAATGATCGAATTGTTGCCGCTGGTGGCGACCACCGACCCGGAACCGATGCGGACACGTCCCGATGCCTGGAAGTCAATTCGGTCAGCAGACGTGACCTGCGCCCCCAGCTGGACTGGGGTGCCAGACGAGTTGGTAGAGGCTTTGCCAAAATCAATGCTGCCGCCGGCGAACAGGATTCGCTGACCAGGTTGTGCCACGTTCAACGTGGTATTGAAGACCTGAACCAGATTCGCAGCAGCAATCTTCATCGACCCCGTCAGGTGCAGGTCGCCATTGATGATCGCAGTGTCACTGGCGTCAACGGTAATTTCAAAGTCTGTCGGGTCGGATGTCGTATAGGTGCTTTTCACTACGCCCTGAACGTCGACGACGGCCCCCTTGAGAAGAATCAGGGCGTCCGATTCAATCCAGCCGGACGTTTTTGGAATCGTCAGGTTTCCATGAACGGCGTTCAGTTCCAGCAGCGCCAGATCGTTGCTGCCGGTACCAAACACACCGTCAAACACGACATCGTTGTATCCCGTCACGATCACACGACCGCCACCACCCGTCGAGTTCCACTGACTTGTGCCGTCAATCCGGACACTGACGCCGCGCGGTACCAGCTGTGTGCCAGCGTTTACGAGGATGTCTCTTCCCGCTGTCAGACTTCCGCGAATTCGCATGGTCTGGGCGGCCCCCAGCGCAATATCGGAAGTCGCTCCGCCAGCGATGACAGACCCCTGGATGTCTCCATATTCCCCGGCGGAGAAGGCAATGCTTCCGGCCAGCGTCTGCAGGACTCCTGTTGGCCCGAGGTCAATATCCGTGCCGTCAGGTGATGTGCCGCTGTACATGTGGATCGCCGAGTACGCACGCACCTTGCCAGCAATGCTCAGCTTTCCATTCGGGCCTGTCGGGGCACCAAGGCTGACAGTTGACCCTGGCTGAGTCGCGTCAATCGCATACTGTTGTGTTGACGACAGGTCACCCGCTGACAGATTGAACCCAAGCTGTTCGGCATTCACTGATGTGCTCTGCATCGAGATCAGATAGGGACTGGTGAGCAGCAACTGACCATTTCGCAATTTGACTTGAATGTCCGGATCTGTAATCCCGGGAGTCTCCGGATCATCCGCAAGTTCCGTAAACGCAGCCCCGACAATCCGACTGAGGTTGTTGGATTCGGTGATTGTGTAATTTCCATTCTCCAACGCGCGCTGCAGATCAGCCACCAGATCCGCGATTCCTGTGTTGTTGGCGGTCTCTGCTGCAGTGAGCCGCGCCGTCCCGGCGTACTTGAAATCGACTCGATCGACGACAATGGACAGGGCAACGTCCGCGGTCAGGCGGCCCAGAGACGAAACAGTAAAGCCCTGTGCACTGATCTCGTTGATATGACCAGGCGCCATGATCACGACGGCTCCGGGAGCATTCAGATTGATCTGGCTGCGTGGACGCAGCGTTAAGAGACGTCCGCTGCCCTGCAGAATCAGTCCGACGTTGCTGATTCCATTTCCGCTGCCACCAATCAGATCAATGCGTTTGCCTGCGACAATGTCCTGACCGACAATTATTGCGCCGTCCGCCTGAAGCGTGATCGTTGAGTCGCCGCCAAAGTACACAGGGACGCGTCCCAGATAGCCATCGTTGGTATCCCGCACGATATCAATGCGTCCACCGGCAACAAACATTCCCAGCAACGTGGCTTCCTGATCAGACGTCAATGTAATCCGCCCATCAGGCGCGTTCGTGGAGAGTTCGCTGGCGGCATGCACCAGCAAACCTTCACGCGTGCGGAAGCTGCCACCGTTGACGGTGATGCCCCAGGCGGCGCGCAGACGAGTCCCCGTCTGAACCAGTTCCTGAGCCTGGTTGACCGTATGTCCACCAAGGAATGCCCGTCCAGTGGTCGTAATCGTCAGCTCAGCAGGTTCCGTCGAGTATGTGACTGTTTCCTTCAGACCGGTCATGGCGACATTCGCACCGGCATTCAGTGTCCCGAGCAGCTCGATATTGCCTGCGGCGTTGATCACAATTCCGCCGCCACTGCCATCGGTGGTCTGACCGGACGTGGTAATGCCTCCCGCGGTGGTGATCACAAGGCTGAGCCGATCAGTCGCGTCCGCTCCGCTCAGCGTTTTTCCGGGGAACAGGGCGGCCAGTGTATCGTCGAGGCCGGGGGTTCCGGAATTCACTGTCACCGTGCCGGAAGCCAGTAACCCGGTGTCCAGAAACACCTGTTCGCCTGCGTTGACAGTGATTGTAGAGCCGGGCCCGGAAAACGTGACGCCTGTTTCGCCAATCACACCTCCAGCGACAACCACACCAAACAGATCCACATCGGTGGACCCACTGAGCAGGATCGAACTTCCGGCATCGCGGGTCACTATGCGGGACGTTGTCGGAACGTACACGCTGCTGTGAAGAATCGGATCCGTGTACGTGTACTTCGTGCCGTCGGTTTCCACGCCGCCAAGAATGCGAATGCTGTCTTTCACATCCAGGAAGCCGTTGATGTACGTCAGTTGGTCGGACTGAATCAGCAGGTCAGAGCCGGCACCGAAAACATTGATATTGCCCATGATGATCACGTCGGCCGGTGACGACAGTGTGAGCTCACTGCCCGCAGCGAGTGTTGTCAGCGTCCCGGTGAGCAGAATGCCGTACTGACTGTGCCCTAACAGCGGATGCTGTGGGTCTGAATCACCCAGACTAGTGAAATAATCCGAGTGATCGAACTGCGGTGTTCCGGAATTCAGTAGCATCTCACCGGAAGTCGTCACAGTACCCTTGATCGCCAGTTCGCCGGCGGAATTGAGGACAGCCTGCGCGTTGGTGCCAGTCTGTACTGCGACCGGGGCACCGTTCACTTCGTCAAAACGTGCGCCAGCAATGACTGCCCCCCCGGGATTCAGGGTCACGATCTGTCCCGCAGATAATATCAACAACGTATCGTCGCCGCGTCCAGCGATCGTGCCGCCCTGCAGAACGGTGGCATTAGTGCCAGCTTCAACTTCCGCACGCGAGCCCACACCAAAGACTTCCACGGAACCGGCGACCAGAAGTCCCTGATTTGTCTGGATTTCGATCGAGCTGCCGTCGGCCGTGGTTTCAATACGACTTCCCACACCAGTTTCGACACTGATCGGAGCATCAGATGATGCCGGCAATATCGGTGTCTGCGTGACAGAAATCACAACCGAATCGGTGCCAATAATCCAACCCAGGTGATCGAACCGCTCACCGATAACGAGGTTCATGTCTTTCGCCGAAAGTCCGGAATCAGGACTGCCGTTTGGTGCGTAAAGATTGGTTTTGTCAATCCTGGCAACTCGAGCATTCAACTGCAGAAGATCGGCCGGAACGCGAAAGTCTCCCTGGACGACAAACGAATCAGTCATCAACAGCAACTGATCTTTGACAGTACTGTCGATACCCAGCAGAAGTGAACCTAAACCTTTTGCTTTCGGTTCAGGCATGGCGTCTCCAAGGAACATCTCATTGCCGGCATTCTGCCGTCCAATCGTGATCTGCGAGAATCCATCCTGCAATGCTTCCAGTTCGCGACGGCCCAGCGTCATGGTTCCGTCGAAATCCGTGTCGTCTCCAGCGACAGTATCCGCAGCCGCCCCCAGCCGATACGTCCAGACCGCGTTTGTCGCCTGAAGAGTCAGATCTCCCCGGCCAATCACTGTATTACGACCGCCAGCAAAATCGATTTCGTCAGCTATCAGGGTAATGTCTGTGCCGCTGCCCGCCGTGCGGATGACTGTTCCCGAATCGGTGGTGAGAGTTGAACCAGTGCTCGTCAGCTGAATATCGATATTCCCATGCAAACTGACAATGCCTGTGCTGGTCACACCGCTGCCCAGCAGCAAATCGCGACGTGCGATATTGAGCGAGTTCTTTTGGCGAACGGTGATATTGCCTTTCGCATCCGTACCGCGATTGACAACAGTCATCGACTGGGTTTCCGAGCGAATTGTGTCGGTAAAGCCAAGTGCCGATGACAAAACCAGATGCCCCGCAGCGGCAAAGAAATCCTGACCTGCAAAATCAATCTGCCCCAGTGCACTGAGGATCTGCAGGAACCCTTCAGTGCCGCTCCCCATTGTTCCCGTAACCGTGGTATCACCGTGGAGTGTCACACTGCCCCGACTCTCAATGTGCAGACTGACAGCCCGCAATTCGGGATTCACCACCAACGCACGGGTAATGAAATGCAAACCGGCCCCGCCGAGATCCAGCAGGTTCCCGGAATCCGTGGTGCTGACCGTCAGGACTTCTGCGCTGTCCGGAACCACAACATTCGTGATCGCAAGAAAATTGCCGAGAGAATTTGTGGATTTGGTGACCACTGCAGTTGGCGAAAGCAGCGTAACCATCCCAAAACTATCGTCATAGCTCAGGGCAAGTGGTCCCGTCAGTATCTCATGCTGGTTCAGCACGGCATCGATGTCGCCTGTTCGCGGGTGAACAATCAGCTCGTTGCCGCTGCCAGTGCCAGACAACTCCAGGGAAACCTGTGACTGGCCGGCGGCCGCCGAAAGCTGGTCGATGTAAACCGGGCCACGTCCGGAACCAAGGCCCATTCTGATAGTCGACAGGCCGCTGAAGGTAATGCCCGGTATTCCAAGGCCACTCATCGTTGTGGAATTCACTTTGACACTGGACCGTCCATTATTCGTATCCGTATTCGCACTGTCATCCAGTTCAAGGATGTCGACTCCACTTCCAACAAATGTCAGTGTTCCGTCGATATCATCAAGGTGACCGCCATTGTTGGCTGTCTGCGAGGCGTTACTGCCCACAAAATATCGATTGACACCTCGACCACCATCCACAGTCGTTCCCGTCCCGACCGACTGAATAAACACACGATCATCGCCGCTGTCACCATACACAGTCGCGTCCATTCCGACCGACTGAATCAACACACTGTCGTCGCCATCCCCAGCATAAACAGTCGCGTCCCTTCCGGCGGACTGAATATCCACACGATCATCCCCGCTTCCAGCATACACAGTCGCTTCCATTTCGACGGACTGGATGACCACACGATCATTGCCACTCAATGTATAGATCGTGATGCGGTCGGCCGGGTCTGAGTCCGAAACGAAGGTTGTACTTCCTTCAATCCACAACAACGTGCTGGTGGTGACTGTATGGCTTACCCCATGTTCAGGATTGAATCCATACTGTTTTGGCAGGGTTGGAGGTTGCTGCTGCGTAAAGACGTTCAGGTTGTCGGCAGTGTCCAGCAGTGTTCTCGTCACTGTGTCCGGGGACCGATCAGATTCCTCAGCCAGATTGACGTTGATCGACTGAATTCCTGCCTCAGTCAGGTCGCCAACCACGTTTACGCTGTCCGAGCCTTCCTTCGGTGTGACCACGACATCTTCAAAGCCGCTGGCGTACATCGTGGAGGTCGTGCCGCGGACAATTTTCAGTCGGCCGGCATCTGCAGAGACAGTAAACGCATCCGCTGCGGCTGTACCGTGAACTTCAAGGAAATCTGTCCCCGAACCTCCCAAAACAGTATCGCCCGCGATGCTGACGATGGTTCCGTAAACCAGGTCACTGCCGGAACCTGCGTCAAGCTCATCCACACCCAAACCGCCCTCAAGGTAGTCATCGCCGTTTCCTGCAAACAACCGGTCGTTGCCATTGCCGCCAATCAGGGTGTCATTGCCATCATTCCCGTAAAAATCGACAGTCCCGTTGCCAAGGCTGGCCAGCATATCGTCGCCAGTACCGCCATGTGCGGTGACAGGAATGCTGAATCCTTCCATCAGCATCAGCGTGTCATTACCGCCACCAAAGTCGCCGTCAATCGACGTAATGCCACTGAAGGTCTCGCTGTAGCCAAACGCTTCAATCCGGACTCGACCTGCCCCAAGATCCGTCAAACGGTATTCTTCGTTAGATGTGCTGCGGGCTACCTGACGTAGACCACTACGCGTTCCGGTGTTCAGTCGCAGTTTGCCATCTTCGTCGACACTGGCGAGAATGGGCGGAGGAGTGGGGAAAATGCTTCCGGGAACAGCAACCTTGGCGATGGTTCCGCCACCGCAGACTTCGACAAGCAGAAGTTTCACGCAGCCCTCTGCGTAGAGCGAGATCACAGTGTCCGACCTTGAGGGGTCGAACACAGCGGTTCCCCCGAGGGTGACTGAAGCGCCAATGCCAATTCCAATGATCTCGAGGCGAACACGACCGCTGATGGAAATGTTCAGTGTGTAGGTGTCTGACGGGCTATACAGGTAATTGCGTCCGCTTTTCGTCAGACTAACAGTTCCGGCCAAACCACCGGACATGGAGAACCCGGGAATGCCAAAATAGATGCCTCCGGAAATTGTCACGCTGAACTGGCCGTCTGACTGAATCCAGCCACTCCCGGAAATCGCGATTGGGCCAAGCCGTCCCGTCAACGACACGTCGAATCGCCATGTGTTGGGGCCGGCAACGCCAACGTCCACCCTGATGTGTCCGTCGACATTGATGATCCTTGCGATGCTGACGTCACCGCGGAGATCCAGCATAAAGCGATCCGCACCCTGCCCCGTGGGATCCGATTCGCCTGTGGTATCGATCAGCAGGATGCCGCTGACATCGACCGTCAGCATCGACGTCAGACTCGCCTCGATGGTCACATCGGTACGGAAGTACAGACCTGCCTCCGAGACCTCCATGAGTCCCGTCGCTGCGACCTCGAGGCCGATACCATCGGTCCCGATCATGAAGTACAGATCGACATACAGCTGGAACAGCGAGGGGCTGGCGAGGATACCGGCTGTGATGGTGCCTGAGGCGAATCCTGCGAATTCGACATTTCCGCTGATAATCGCGACAATATAACTCCTCGACGATGTGTACCTGATCGTTCCTGATGGATTACTTAGCAGATTAACCACCGTCGGTATGTCACTGATATCAGGTGCGTACGCGCTGATCGCGTAGCACATTCCCGGCCCATTATTGCAGGGAACAAGCCTGCCAAGAACGTCGTCTTTCAGCGGACTGTCCGACTCATTGAGAAAATCCATCAGACGCTTTGGAATTCTGACTTCCTGGGCGTCCCCGGTCGTATTGACAATGACCCGCGCTGAAACGCCGAGTGACAGACCGATGTCGTCGAGGCCCACGTCAAGATCCACATCAAGGTCAGCCGCAAAGCCACTGGAATTGATCACAATCACACCCAGCGCGCTGATGTCCAGAAGGGGTGTTTGATTGGCTGGGACACTGATATCCGGACCGATCCGCAGATTGGCTGAGGCAAAGAGCTTGAACTGTGTACCGTCCGTTTCGATGTAAAGCGTTCCGAGAAGCGCAAGAATCGGCGTACCGCCGGCCAGAATCGTCATGTTCCCCGCGAATTCAATGTTCACAAGGAACGAATCGAAATCCAGCAGCACCGGATTGTCCGCATCGCCCGTATTGACAAGGAATCCTCCGTCATCCGGGAAACTGGTTGCAAAGTCAACAGCCCCTAAGGAATCCAGGCTCAGGCCCACATTAATACGTACGGCCAGAGTCGCGTTCACGTCAAGGAAATCAAGCCCGACAGCCTCAAACGAATCAATATCGAGGTTGAGAGCGACGTAGCCTTCGGGGTCAGTTACATCAACAGAAATTCCCACAAACATTCCGAAGTTCAGATCGTTGAGTGCAAAGCCTTTGGCACTACTGCTGACCTCGCCCGGAAGCGGAACCCCAGCGGCATTCCTGTCCAGTCGCTTGTTGTCGTTGCCGTCCAGGAAATAAGGACCTCCCCAGCCAATAAAGCCATAGACACTGGAAGCTCCAATGGTCATCGTGGTCAATTCGTCCGTTGATCGACTGCCGTCAACGCCGACGATGTCGACCGTTTTTCTGGGTCCCATTTCAAAGGCAATACTCCCCTGCAGCGTGACGATGCTGAAAATATCCAGCTCGATATAACCCTGGGCCCGGATCAGGAAGGACTCCATGCTGAGGTACTGGGGTACGCCACCAGTTCGTACTTCCATTCCCAGTGGATCGATCTTCTCGTCGCTGTCGACGTCTGCTGCGCTGACAAGATTCTTAGCTGCTGTGTCCCCGCCAAGCAGGACGGCCGCTTCATGCAGGTTCAGAATGCCGTCGTGATTGGTGTCAAGATACTTCAAAATCAGGTCATGATCGGCCAGCATGGGGTCTGTGAGGCTGACACCGCTGAAGTTCAAGCCCGCATTGTGCTGCGAATTCAGTGTCGCCAGTTCTCCCAGCGTAATCTTTCCGTCGTCGTTGACGTCAAACAGCGGCAGCTGCTCACTGGCGAATTCCGCAGTCGCTGCGTAGTTCACGACCGGAAACAGCGGCACGCCGAAAATTGCCGGCGATGACAAATTCAGCTCGACATACAGACGTTCGGCAGTCAGTGTGATGTCGTCAATGCCGACCAGCGCAACCTTTTCCGCACTGGCTTTCAACGAAAAATACTTCGTAAAGGACTCGATGGGATTTGTCGGTTTCATCATCGAAATGGCAAAGTCAAAATCATCAACGATGATCCCGATCGCCCCGGTGTTGATCACACCCGCATCATTTTTGTAAGGCCCTCCAATTCCCACAAAGGCCTGCAGGTCTGACCCGCCCACCGTCATAAAGCTCAACTCTGTCTCGGGGGCACCGGTCGCCGGGATGGAAATGTTGTCCGGCAGATTCAATGCATCCAGAAATGCCTGTGCTGCGTCCGTGAGAAGGCCGGGAGCCACCTTGACCGTGCGCACCGCCCCTTTTTCAAAGGCAATGCTGCCGGAAATATAAACGAATTCCGCGACCTGAATTGTCACATTGGAGACGCTGGCCAGAATGCGTTCCTGAGTAAAGTCCAGAACTATTGGTTCGGACGTTGTGCCCGTCTCCACGACATAGCCCGAAGATTCACCAGGATCTGCGGGGAAAGATTTCTTAAAATCAATGGTGGCCGCACCCAGCAATGGTCCGACATTCAACAGAGGTTTTCCAAGATTCAGCTCAACTGCCAGATCCCTGATCGTCATGCTCAGCAGATCTGCACCTCCATCCGTAAACCCGGCTGCGTCGGCAGTAATCTTTGCCGCGGTAAACGTCGGCAGTTGTTTGCTGAGGACCGGCTTAAAGATGGCCATGCCCATATTGAAGTTCTGCACAAAAATGCCGATGCCATCCTGATCGGCAAGCGGTTGGCTGAAATCAAGGCCTCCGGAGGGTGGCAGACCAATGAAGGCCCTCGCCTCACTGATGCCAATCGCTGTCACTTCCGCTTCCAGACCACTTACGGTTTTGAAGCGCTCGCCAATTTCCAGATTCGCGATACCATCCAGCTTTTCCAGCACCGGAGCCAACCTGGCCTGTACCTGAGCAATTAACCCATTCAGCTTAACCGTGATGCGGGCAATCTGCGGTTCCATGGCCTGATGAACTGCCGCTTTCAGCCGCTCAGGGGCCTTGCCCACTCCTGCGGTCAGCGCGTCAGACACTGCGGCCACCAGTTGATCCGTGGAATCCTGCAGGGCCTGTTTCAGCAGGTTATCAAATGCTGTTTTCAGCAAGCTCTCCACGGGTTCCACAATAATGGTCTTCACCATGTCTCGCAGCGGACCGTCAGGTACGGCATCAAGAAGCTCGACCGTTAAATCGTCGAGGATCGGCGTCAGCAGCAGGTCGGATAGGCCACTGGTGCCCGCACCAAGCTCGGTCGTCACCACTCTGCCGACAGACCCCTGGACCTCCGCCAGAGTGGACTGGATTTGCTCGACGATTTTGTCCGCCACTTTGTCAATCACATTGTCGACCTGCTGCTTCACTTCGGTCACAGCCGATGCAAACGCGTTATTCAACGCGGATTTTGCATTGTTCAGTTGCGTCCTGAAGTCGCTGAGCAGTCCATTCAGCAACTCGACGGAGCCATCGGGCAGCAGACCAGCAACGTAGGACGAGATGCCACTGTTGACCGTGATTGTCTCACGCGCACCGATGTCGATTGCCATGTTGGCCTTGATGTAGACAAATTCACTGATGTTCAGCAGCACATCATCGGCAGACGCATGGATTCGACGCTGCTGTTCATGCAGAAAAGCGGATTCCCCACCCATCCGTATCTCATAGCCAACGTCCAGTCTGCCGTTATGGTTGGCGTCGCTGGTCGCGGCCAGCGAGTCGTGGGCGGAACTCAGGAAGGCGGTCACTTCCGATATCTGCAGTAAACCGTCTGGCGTCGCCGCCATGCCATCGCCGGTATCCAGTGCTGCCAGCAGCGCTTCGTACCTGACCGACTCACCATCGAGATCCTCTTTAGTGTAAAGCCCCTGCAAGCTGCTCTGCCCGGACAATGTCCTGAGTTCTCCCACGGTCAGGATGCCATTTTCGTTTGTGTCAAATACCGTCCGCAGTTCGTTGAATGTCGCATCGAAATCAATCACCGGGGAGGCCGGCGTTGAACCACCACCGGAAGCCAGATTCAGGTCCACCACGATGCTGGATGCCTCCAGCTGGAATGCGTCAATCCCCACAAATCCAAAGGATGACGACCTGGCTTTCAGGCCGATGTATTTTACCTTGTCGGATAACACTGTCGGCTTCAGCACCGTCACAGCCAGGTCAGTGTTTCCAAGGGCCACACCAACCGCCCTGCTGTTCACTTCGGTGCCAGTGGAATTCAGCCAGTAGGGGCCGTTCGTTCCCACAAACAACGACAGACCATTGGCTCCGATTTCAAAGCCGCTGACCGTCTTTGTGGTGCCATCACTCATCTTCACAACCTGCGGCGATCCTTTAGAGAACGCCAATCCGCCGCGAACGAAGACATTGGATGCAATCTGAAGATCTGCTTCTCTCACTTCCGCGACCAGCAGCTTGCTGCTGTAATCAAATTTCAGAGTTCCATAGCCCGTGTCGACTGTGTAGTGCCCACCCACCATCCTGGTGAAATCGACGACCGTCTTGTCGTCAGGGTTGGACGGATTCGAGACCGAGTTGTATTCCACGACGAGGCCCGTGGCGGACAATGTCAATGCCTCGATGCCAACAAGCCCGATACGGCCTGCAGTCGCCTTCAATGCTTTGTATTTTGGTTTGGCTCCAGTACCCGCTGTGGGAGTCATCACCATGTACGCAAAATTTCCATTCTCCATGGCGAGACCAATCGCATCGGGATCGCGAATATCCAGATCGTCGATGTCGCCATCATTGTCCGTGTCTTCAAAATACGGGCCGTTGCCGACGAACATGTCGACATTGCCGGCACCAAAGACGAGTGCGTCGACTGTCTTCGTGGTTGCGGGGACGTCGTTTAACGTTACCAACATGTTCGTTTGTCGGGTAAACGCCAACCCGCCCGACACATAAACGTAGTCCGAAACTGCCAGCGTGGCATGCTCTATCGCGACCCGCTGGAGGGCAGAGGAGTACTTGAACGTGACGTCACCTGTCCCGCTCGTTCGGACAGTGACCGGCGTATCCGAAAAGTCAATCGCCGCAGATTGCGGCGACGAGCCGCCTGTGGACCCGCCATTCACTTCAAGCCGGTAGCCCGTGGCTGTCAACTGAATGGCGTCATCGCCGCTGGTCTCAATCCCCAGCAGATCAATCGCTTCACAGCGGGCACTCACTGCGTAATATCGCCCAGTTCCTGTCACAGGACGGAAGATTCCAACGGCAATTGAAACATCTTTCAGCAGCAGCCCCGTCGCCTCAGCACTGGGCGTGTCCTGTTGATCGATCGTGTTGTCATTGTTGCTGTCAACAAAATAAGGCCCGTCGCCAACGAAAACATTGAGATTATTCAGGCCCAGTGTCAGTACGTTTACAGTCCTTTTTGTCGAACTGCCCGCCAGCTTGACCTCGACGCCAGATGACCTGCTCAACCCAAAATCACCCTGCATCTGCACAAAATCGCTCAGAAACAGAGTGAGTCGTCCTGTCACTTCCAGGGTCTTATCGCCTGCAAGGGCGTGCAGTGGATTGCCAGTGTCGTCTATGAGTCTTGACCAACTGATGGGAGTGCCTGCTGCAGTCCCGTTTTTCGCGGCGTTGAACGTGACACTCAAATCTTCCACCTGAATGACAAACTCTTCGGGAAGACCAAGGATTTCCATACGTCCCGCGCTGGCTGCAATGCCTGTCCACTTTCGCCGATCCGTCGGCGGATTTTCCGGTGTTGGGTCGGTCACCGTGGCGATCGCAATATTCAACGCCGCGCTGTCCACGAAGAAGCCGGTTGCGTCTTTTGTATCGATGTCATTGCCGTCAAAAACACCGCCGGTGCCAACAAACAGGCTGACATCCTGCAGCTGAATCTGCAGCAGATCGACATCGACCGAGACATTATCGCCCAGCAGATTCACGTCTTCCTTCTGGGTTTTCTCAATCGTGAACTGGCCGACAGCCATCACGTAACCCTTGACATTCAGCCGGATGTCGCCGCTGACAGAAAATGACATGTCAGCGCCAAGATCATGCAGCGGGTGCGTGGCGTCCGCGAAGAGCACAGACCAGTCGATCCTCGGAATGCTCTGCGTGCCATTCGAGGCGGAGTTGGACAGTACACTGAGATTGTTGGCCGAAATCGTGAAATCGTCACGAAGGCCCACAACGCTGAGCCCATCCGCGCTGGCTGCAATGCCTGTCCACTTTCGCCGATCCGTCGGCGGAGTTTCCGGTGTTGGGTCGGTCACCGTGGCGATCGCAATATTCAACGCCGCGTTGTCCACGAAGAAGCCGGTTGCGTCTGTTGTATCGATGCCATTGCCTGCGGCGTCAAAAACACCGCCGGTGCCAACGAACAGGCTGACATCCTGCAGCTGAATCTGCAGCAGATCGACATCGACCGGAACATTATCGCCCAGCAGATTCACGTCTGCCCGCTGCGTTTTCTCAACGGTGAAATGGCCGACAGCCATCACGTAACCCTTGAGATTCAGCCGGATGTCGCCGCTGACAGAAAATGACATGTCAGCGCCGAGATCATGCAGCGGGTGCGCCGCATTCGTAAACAGCACAGACCAGTTCAGCCTCGGGATGCTCTGCGTGCCATTCGAGGCGGTGTTGGACAGTACATTGAGATTGTTGGCCGAAATCGTGAAATCGTCAGGAAGGCCCACAACGCTGAGCCCATCCGCGCTGGCTGCAATGCCTGTCCACTTTCGCCGATCTGTTGGCGGATTTTCCGGTGTTGGGTCGGTGACCGTGGCGATTGCAATATTCAACGCCGCGTTGTCGACGAAGAAGCCAGTCGCGTCTGTTGTATCGATGCCATTGGTTGCGGCGTCAAACACACCGCCGGTGCCAACAAAAAGGCTGACATCCTGCAGCTGAATCTGCAGCAGATCGACATCGACCGGAACGTTATCGCCCAGCAGATTCACGTCTTCCTGCGATGTTTTTTCAACCTTAAAGCCGCCGGAGGCGAGGATGTAGTCTTTGATTTTTAATCTGACCGTTCCGGACGCTTCTGTCAATTCGCCGCGATTTCCGTCGAGCGTCAGAGAAATTGAGCTTCCAGTCCCTGTGGCTACTGTCACGGGATGTGCTGCGTAGTTAACGACGAGAACAGTTGATGTTGGGGATACCGCGGGTTGATCAAAACCGTCGACGGTCTGTGTCAGTACCGCTGCGGAGACAGAAGCGATCGCTGTACCCGTGATTGTCGGCACGTCGGTATCCGAAAGTGTTCCCCCGAATCGGACCTGCAGTTCCGTACCACTCCAGTAGGTAACGGTAATCGTCGCGCCGGCGGCGGCTGAAACAGCGGCGCTGAGTGCCGCCTGAACTTCGACCTGACTTGCAGATGTGGAGATAGCGGTAGTGGGATACGTCGTACTATTGATGACTACGGAAAGTGTGAACGTGCTTTTATTTCCCGTCGTCAGAATCCGAATACGCTGCGATTCGCCATGTCCTGCCATTCCGGGGGTGCTTGTGCCTGCTGTAATGGTGGCGTAGGCAAGCTCCGGGTATGCCGCTGAAAGCTGCGGAACATCAGTGTTTGCGAGGTCTCCTGTGAAAGTCACAAGAAATCTGCTGCCGGCCCCCGCTGACGTGGTGTCAAACGCGACCGAAACATCTCCCGGCCCGATGTTCGACAGACTTAGCAGGGCCGCCTGAATATTCGCGGCCTGTGAGGCCGTGTCGCTGGAATAATCAATGCGGTCGGTGGTCTGACTGCCATAGGACAGGGTAAACGTGCCCGAGACACCGGGGGCATTGGCTCGTGTCAATACACTCACAGGTCCCAGATCAACGCCGGCCAGAGCACCTGTAAATGTCACATCCAGTTGCAATTGCCCATGACTGGTAGCCGACGTTACAACGGTCGTGCCGCTGACGCCAGCCAGTGCGGTGTTCAACGCCGACTGAATGGCTGACGCACTGGCGGTAAACGACAACGCTGTCGTCTGATAAAAACTGCTGCCCACTGGAATCACCAGTTTGAACGTCCCGGTTTCCGTACCAACGTCCATGGCAATCCTCTGCGTCTCGCTGACAAAGGATTTGCCTGTTCTCAAAGCGGACGTAGAGATGCTCGCGTTGGAAAGACGGCTGCCCTGAACGGTCAGCGTTGAAGCTGCCGTCGAGGCCAGGATTCCCTTCAAGGCCATATGGAAGCGAGGCTGCTGAGCAGACGATGTGCTGTCCCAGGTCACTTCCACATTCCCACTGCCGATATTTGGCAGGCGTTCCAGCTCCATCTGAATCAGACTCGCCTGAACTGCACCGCCATTGACCAGATTGATTGCGCGTGTTGTCTGACCGCCATAGGTCAGCGTAAAAGAACCGCTGGCTGTCTTTGCCGTTGTGCTGGTAATCACAGTCAAGGGCTGAATGTTTTTTCCACTCAGATTTCCCCCGAAGGTCACTGTGAGGAGTGCCGACCCGGATGATCCGGAACGGGAAACTGTGGCCGAGCCAATGCTGTTGATGGCAGTATTCAACGCTGACTGAATGGTGGCTTCAGTCGCATCAAATGCCAGAGCAGAAGTCGTCAGGGTGCTGCCGTTGTATGTGACCGCAAGTGTAAAGGTACCACTGGCGGTACCGGTCTCCAGAGCGATCGTCTGCACTTCGCTGACGGTTGTGCCGGGCCCCGAAATCGTTGCCTCGGTGATGCTTGCCCCATGAGTCAGATTGGCGCCATTGCCACTGATGTTTTCAACACTGATGGTGCCTGACGTGACCAGAAAACGGGGAGCGGTCTCCGCGTTTGCTGAAGTTTCGTCATATTTCACGCTGACATTTCCCGCACCAATCGTACTCAGAGACTCCAGTGCCTGCTGAATCTGAGACGCCTGAGCTGCGGTGCTGTCAGCGAGACTGATCGCAGCGGTGGTCTGACCACCGTAGCTGAGCGTAAAGCTGCCTCCGGCCTTCGGTGTGACCACATCGATGAGAACCATCAGCGGTGCGACATCTTTTCCCGCCAGAGCACCGGAAAACGTGACATCGAACGTCGAGGATCCGGAAGTTCCTGGTCGACTGACTGAGACATTGCCCGCCGCGCCGAGGGCAGTATTCAATGCCGTCTGAATACTGCTGCCTGTCGCGTTAAACGCAAGGTCAGCTGTCGCATACACCTGACCATTGACTGTCAGCGACAGACGGAACGTGCCATCGGCAGATCCACTGTTTAACGTGATCGTCTGCGTTTCATTCGAGGCCGCTTTTCCATTTTCCAGCGTGCGTGCCTGAACTGACGCATACTGGAGTTGCACGGGAGTTGCAGTGACTGGTCCGACATCTGCTGCGGCAAGGCTGCCAGTGAACGTGACATTGTACTGTGGAGCCGCGCTGGCAGATGCGGAGTCGTACGTCACCTGAACGTTGCCGGCTCCGATCGTCGACAGGCTGCGAAGTGCCGTCTGGATGTCCGTCGCCTGCGATTGCGTGTTGGAATTCATCGTGATGGGGGACGTTGTCTGTCCGCCGTACGACAGCGTAAATGTGCCACCGACAGCAGGTGGATCGGCCACCGTTTCGACCTTCAGCAATTCCAGATTCCGTGAACCCAGACTTCCGGTGAAGGTAATGTTGAGGGAAAAACCGTCGGCGGTTCCAGTCCGGCTCACAGTGACGGTTCCGGCTCCAGTCAGCGCTGCATTCATGGCGGTCTGGATCGATGATGCGGATGCCGCGAGCGGCAGAGCAACCGTGGCATACGTCCGCCCGTTGTAGGGCAATGAAAGACGGAAGGTGCCGCTGGTCGCTGTGGTCGCAAAGGCTACTTGCTGCACTTCGTTGAGCCCCGCGGACGAATTGCCGGATGTATCGAAGTGGAAGGTGGCTCCGAGCGTGAGATCCTGGGCAGTAATGATTCCCGTGAAGCCGGGAACACGGATCGCATGTCGCTGCTCAGTGGTGGTGGTCTTCTGGTCAAACCTGACACTCACATCACTCACACCGGTAAGCTTCTGAAGTGCACTTCGAAGTTTTCGCGAGTTATTGATCACGTCATTCTGAGACCAGATGATGGTCTCAGATTTGCCCCCATAGCTGAGCGAATACGTCCCCCTCGCGGCATTTGCGGCAAAAACGGTGAGACCGGTGACAGTTCCCGAAGCCATTGTACCTGGCGTCACTTCGGTAACGGTGGCTTTTATTTCCGGTGCTGTCGGCGTCTGCCTTGTCAGCGTAATCTGCTGACGCTCGTTCATCGCACTGACGCCTCGGCTGGCTTCCGTCACAGAGGTCGTCACTTCAGGCTTCGTCTGCACCGGTTTACTGATTGTCAGTTGTCGAATCTGACTGGTGCTGGTGTACCCTGCGGTCGTTTCTGTGACAATTGCTGAAACCGTAGGCGTTGGGCTGCTCGGTTTGCTGATCACAATTTCCTGAATGTGACTGCTGCCAGGTGCTCCATTGGAAATCTGAGTCACCGTCGTGTGGATGGTTGGCTCCGGGACTCGCGACGGGATGATTGTGATGGACTGCACTTCAGTGACGCCGATTTTGACCGCTGTCAGTTGCGAGACCGTGACCGAGCCTGAAGAGTCGGCGGGTGTCGATACAGCCAGTCCGGTCACGCTGGTGCCGGCGAGTGTGCCCAGAAACTCAATCGTAAAGCCTTTTGAACGTGATCCTGTGACGGCCACGTTGCCAACCCCCAGGCCTTGCATGCCCTCGAGGGCTGTTGCGATTTTCGTGCGGATAGCAGCATCGGTGTCAGACCGGGCGATGGTCGCTGTTACCGTGGCTGACTGATAGGTGAACTTCAGTGCACCCACCGTATCATTCGCAATCTGCAATTGATATTTCGTATTGGCTGATGACTCCGCTACTCCGGAATCAGAAACCTTCACCCCCCGGTTGATCGCAAGCGAGATATCAGTTCCGGAGACTTCGAAGTCGGAACTGCCCAAAAACCTGGCGAGCCCCGCCGTGGCCTGAAGTGTCGTCCATTTTCTGGTGGGCGTTTTTCGGTCCGTAATCACTGCCAGACCAAATTCGGCGTCATCCAGATGTAAGCCCACAGCATCTGCATTGGATGCGGGGCCGTTGATTCCGGCAAAAGCGCTGATGTTTGTGCCGCCAAGTGTCAACAGGTCGGCATCAACTGTCGTTTCATCAGACAGCGTCAGTGTTTCCCGACGTTTTTCGACAGCAAAACTTCCGGAGACCGTGAAGAATTCCGCAACATTGACAGTCAACGTCCCGGAAGCCTTCAGGAGCGGTCCGAGAGCACCGTCCAGATCCATGGTGAGAGACGTGGTGGAGCTGGTTCTGACGGTTAGCGGCTCTGATTTGTAGTCAACCACCAATTCATCCACAGCATCCGGTCGATTAATGATGACATTCAGATCTGTCGCTTCGATTGTGAGTCCCGTCAACCCAACGACTGCAACACTGCCAACACTGGCCTGCAGTGTGGTCCATTTTCTGACCGTGTTCTGTCTGTCAGTCGCCATCGCCACGGCAAACTCAGTATCCGTCAACAACAGTCCAGTCGCCTCGGGCGTGTCGTAGTGCACGCCGGCAAAGGCGTTGATACCTGTGCCACCAACAGTCAGCAGGTCAGCTTCGACGGAACTACCATCAGACAGTTTCAGTGTCTCGGAGGATCTGGTGATGGCAAGACTGCCTGCGACGTAAAAGAACCCACCCACGCCAAGCGTCAGTGTTCCGGCCGCTTCAAGGAGTTGTCCACGCGAACCGTCAAAGTCAATTGTGACGGTGGTGGCCACACCTGAACTGTCTGTTCCGGTTTCCACAGAAAGGAAGCTGTCAGAAAAGTCGATCACAACACCCTGGGCGTCAGCTCGGTTGATGGCCAGTGAGAGATCCGTTGCAGACAGTGTCAGGTCATTGACCCCAACCAGCTCAACACTGCCGGCAGACGCTGTCAGAGCAGTCCAGCAGCGTGATGGGTCTGTCTTTGATGTTGCCAGCGCAAGCCCAAATTCGACGTCCGACAAGGCCAGTCCCTGGCGGTCACTGCTGTTGCCGTTGACTCCCGCGAAGGCGTTGACGCCGGTCGCTCCGATGGTCAGCAGGTCAACATCCAGACTTGTGCTGTCCGCATCCGCCAGCGTGACCTGAGTTTCTGATTTGCTGACTTCGAAGGAGCCGTTGAGGAGGACAAAACCGAAGAGATCGAGATCGAATGTGGCCGACGCCCTGAGTACCGGTCCGTCCGCTGCATCGAGGTCCAGCGTCATGGATGACTGGGGCCCGGTAGCGACGAGCAGCGGCTGGTCGCTGAAGTTGATCAGATGTCCATCCTGATCAGGCCGATTGAGTTCGACCGACAGATCTGATGACGCAAATGTCAGGCCATCCACACCCACGAAACTGACACTGGATGCGGTGGCTTTTGCTGCCACCCACCGGCGACTCCTGTCTGCGCTGGAGGTAGCGACGACGATCGCGACATTGACCCCGGCCAATTGCAGCCCCATGGCGTCCTCGGTGCCTGCGTTGACGCCGGCAAACGCTGAAGCGTCTGACGCCCCGATCGTGAGCAGATCCACCGGCGTCGTCTGTGCGTCGTCGTCAAGTTTTACAGAATCCTCAGTTCTGCTGATCGCAATGCCCCCCTGCACCTGCAGGAAGTTGGAAACCGTCAGGTTCAGTGTGCCACTCACCTGCAGCAGCTCGGTGTCGAAGCTCAGAACGGCGGGTGAATCGCTGCCAGTCGGGATGGTCAGATTGTTTGCCGAAAAATCGGCGACTGCTGTGGCATTATTTCCATTGAAGGTTCCGCCGGCCTGATTCAGAGAGACGAGGAGATCGGTGCCGGTGGCTGTGATGTCTAAGATTCCGGACAGGCTGGCGGTCGCTGCAGTGGCCGTGGCCGCTGTCCATGTACGCTTGTCGTTACCGCCCTGACTATTGCTCGCAGATGCAAACATGACACCGAAGGCCACGCCCGTCAGTGTCAGGCCGACGGCGTTGTCAGAGCCTGGATTGGTGCCCACAAAGGCTTTGATGTCACTCCCCCCGATTGTCAGCATGTCTACAGTGATCGGTGTCGTACTATCCGAGACGACAAGATCCTGCGTTGACTTTTGGATGGACAGACTTCCGGATACGCTGAAAAAGTCCTGCACAGAGAGTTCGGCGTTGGCTGAAACGCGCTGCTCGTGGGCAGCCAACTGGGGAATGACGACCGTAATTCCGTCCACAGACACAGTCCGTCTCTCCACGACCGACGTCGAGGTGTTCTGGGTGACGGCTGCGGTACCACTCACCGAGCCGGAGTTGCCGGCGGAGAGGATGAATTGCCCTGACGCGTACATCTGGCGGGTGCCATCGGCATTCAGCAGCAATGCACCTTTGCCGCTGGAAACTCCAGCGTACGCACCGCTCCCCGTTCGCAATTCCGCCGTGAGATTTTCTGCGACAGCTTCGATGTTCCCTGCAATCCGTTGAAATCCAACGTCACCGGAGAGACGCACAAAATCACCCACTTCAACGCTCAAACCCGTCGCCGAGAGCACCATCAGGTCACTGGCTGCCGGAAGATCAGCGAAGACATAACTGACCGAACCAACGCTGACCGCGGTGTCGGAGTATTCGTCCTCCGTTGTGTTGTACCGCAGTGACGCGTGATCCGCTGATGCGGCTGCAAAGCCACCACCGTTCAGTGAGAATCCGCCACGGACCTCGAGCGCCATGGTGTCCTCTTCCGTCAGGATCAATCCGAGGCTGGCACCTGTGAGCCCTGCGGCAAATGCTCCTGCCTGCATTGTGGCCGTCACGCTGGTGGCCACAGCAATTACTTCCCTGCCGGCCACGTCAAAGGCAAAATCCCCTGCGACGATTGCGAAACCTGAGATGTCAAGTTGCACGTCGTCGCCGGCAAAACGCCTGGCGTTGGCGTCGACGTTAATCGAGACGGTTTGTCCGTTGACAATGACAGATCGATCAACGGGTGTGGAGATTGTGCTGCGTTCCGCGTAAAAGGTACCGGACAGTGAGAAGCCAGCGAGTCCTGTCAGTGCGGCATCGCCCGTGGCTTCGAATGCGTAGGCATTACTGTTGGTGACAACAAGGCCAAATGTGGCATCGACGATCCTGACCCCGACCGTTTCCTGCTTCAGCTCCACTTTGATTCCGGAACCCACGATAAAGGTTTCGCCCGCGCTCTTTCCAAACGCCAGAGTTCCGGAGATTGTTGCAAAGCCATCGACAGAGATGCTGCCGTCGCAGCTGAAACTGGTGGTACTGCCGTCAAAGTAACTGCTGAGAAACTGGCCAAAGACGTTGCGCTGAGAATCCGGCGGAGAAAACTGCAGGCCACCGGGAAGCGCTTTGACTTCCAGAAGCAGTCCGCTGTCGTCGGAGATCACATCGAAATATCGATCATTGCTGGGAAATGCATAGAGGCCAAACGCGTTGGAAAACCGCCCAGTAAGCGAAGCCGGGGAAGTAATGCTCAGAAAACGAAACTTAGTACCGATTTCCGGCAGATAATCATTAACAAGATGCACATCCAGCAGGCCATCAAGGCGCACGTCGCCAGAACCGGTCACAACGATCTGGTCATGCCCATCGGTGTCGTTGCCGCCCGCCGGGTTGCCAGGTACAAGTCCACCGATTTCGATCTCCAGCACGTCGTTGGCCGTCAGGTTCAATGAATCAACCTGCAGGATCTCAGTGAATTCGCTGGTCAGCATCAATCGCTGTTCCAGCCTTTGAGTCTGCTGTGAAATATCTGCCGTAGTTCTGTACCTGGTTCCTCGCGCTGAATATCGACTGCGATGATTTTTTCTGCCAGTAACACCCGTGGTGAAATCCGCGCGCAGGCGGTTTAGGAGTTGGCCCAGACTCATGGACGATCAGCCTTAGAGAGGTGAACAGAGCGACTGATTCAGCAGACTTGGGAGCACGCACGTCAACGGGAGAGAAATTGCGATGGAATGCGTGAATTCGACGAACGGTAACTGAACAGAGAGTTGCGGACCATATCGGATGGTTGATTTGAACAGGGAGCGCATTCGCGTAAGTTTCTGCGAAACGCCCTGCGAGTACACCTGAAACGGATTGCAAAACATCAAAAAAAAAAAACTGGCTCACTCTCTCCCAATGTCGCACCGTTGAGCAAGGCGAGGGTGTTCTCCTGGTGCTGAGTCGTTCCAGAGACGCGACCGTGCCAGCGAGGGCGTTGCTTTCACTGCCAACGATTATCAACATTTCAACGGAGATCCGAACGCTGCTGCCCCACTGTCATCTGCGGAGAAAGGACGGTCGTGCTGTTCACTGAGACGGTTCGCTGATGCACAGGGTAAACCGCGGAATTTTGAGTGAAGCAAACGCGATTGTTCACGTGGCCGAGATTGCCACCAGACCGAACAGAATCGCCGGAAGCGAAGAGCTGCCGAAAACCGTTTGCCGTCGCGTTTGCAGGGCCCTTCGCCCGCGGACTGCCGTCCAATGGCGTTGACTTTCTGGCAAAAGGCGCTGCCGGGAGGGCGAAGCTCCTGCTGAGCCGCATCCCTGCCGCGAGCGCTGCACCGATCCCCGCTGCTCCGTAAAAACGCTGGCAATCGATCACTGCGCGGACCAGCGTTCGGTGGCTCGGCAGGAGCCTCGCCCTCCCAACTCTTCAACAGTCTTTTTGCAGGATTCCAGAGAACTTCAACGCCATTGGGCGGAAGCCCACCCGCTGAGCCGCCGGACGGCAGTCCGCGGGCTGACGGCCCTGCAATGGAGCACGGCCTGGAACTTTGCAGCGGCGCGCACCTTCGGTGCGAAACACAGCCGGGGGCTCCCGCCCAACCGCTCAGCCGCATGGCGGCAGCCCAGGGGCGTTGAAGTTCTCTGGAACCCTGCAAAAAGACTGTTGAAGAGTTGGGAGGGCGAGGCTCCTGCCGAGCCACCGAACGCTGGTCCGCGCAGTGATCGATTGCCGGCGCTTTTACGGAGCAGCAGGGATCGTCGCAGCGCTCGTGGCAGGGACGTGGCTCAGCAGGAGCTTCGCCCTGGGATGACGAAAAGGTGTGAATTCGGGCGAAGTGGGGTGTTTACAGTTCCGCTTGCCAGTTGACAGTTCTCACCGCGATCCCTTGTGCAGGGACTGTTGGTCTCTCGCAAAGGCGCAAAGACGCAAAGGAAGGACAGAAGGTTCAAATTTCCAACATTTCCAGCTTTGCGCCCTGG
>JBJTOP010000241.1:0-1744 GCA_046074645.1 Planctomycetaceae bacterium
CGTCATCACTGTCGTAAACCAGCACCACGCGTTCCGCAAAGCGACGCAAAAAACGAACATGGTCTTCTGTGAGGGCTGTGCCGAGCGTTGCGATGGCACTGGTTACACCGGCCTGGTGACAGGCGATGCAGTCCATGTAGCCTTCAACAACGATCGCCACTTTCTGTCGGCGAATTGTCTCGCGCGCTTTGTCGAACGCGAAAGTCGTCCGCCGTTTCTGGAAGATCGAAGATTCCCAGCTGTTCCAGTACTTGCCGCGGTTTTGATCGTTGCGACCCGGTAACACCCGTCCCCCAAATGCAACAACCCTTCCTTTTTCGTCAAACACAGGAAAAACCAGACGGTCCGACAAATCCATTGTCGAATGTCCCTGACCACTGTCGCGAGGCCGGATGATCCCGGCCGCAACCAGTTGAGCAGTTGAAAATCGACCCCGGGCTTTGTCCTGAAGCCAGTACCTGTCTTCCGGATGGTAGCCCAGCCGGAAGTTTCGCACGGTTTCATCCGTGAGCCGTCGCCTGGTCACGTAATCTCTGGCAGCCTGAGCCACCGGCGCCGTCCGCAGCGTCTGATGCATCAGATTGGCTGCCCACTCGGCAACTTCCAGTGCCTCTCCACGACCCGGACCGGCCGTCGCTTCGGCCTGGGAAGATTTGCGAGGCATCTCCAGACGCGCCCTTTTGGCGAGACTTTCGAGCGCCTCAGGAAAGGACACCTTTTCGATTTTCATCACCCAACTGAAACAATCGCCTCCTTCATCGCAAACCCAGCAGCGGTATGACTGCCGGTCAGGGTACACATTGAACGATGGATTGTGATCTTCGTGAAAAGGACACAAACCAACGTAGCTGCGGCCACCGTGCAGCGGCTTCAGAGAAACAGTTTCGGACACCAAATCCACTAAATTGGTGCTGGATCGCACAAGCTGCTTAAATTCGTCACCAGCAGCCTGCACGGGCGTACTCCTGCGAAAAGACGCGCCACCAACACCGCTTTGCTCAGGAAAATCACCGGGAGCCCACAATCAACTATGGATGACAGCAGGAGCCCCTCATGTGGCTGCAACCGCTGATCAGGGACGGACCAGCACACCCAAATGGAGTGGCAGGATGCCGTAACGCAGGACGATTCAGTCCTGAATCGTGAGTTCCGCGTCGGGCAATTTTAGCTGAGCATCAGTAAGGGTCAAGCTCTTCCGGGAAAGTCAAGCCTGGAAACCGACGGTGGCAATGTGCCAACCGCGATAACGCTCGCGAACTGCGAAAGCCCATTCACTTACCGGAAACGCACGCCTTACGCCACCCGATTCTCTGCCACAAGCAACATGCCCGCCATTGGTGAGGCGTTTGCAGGGACTTTGCCCGCAGGCTGCCGCCATGCGGCTGATATAGCGGTTGGGCGGAAGCCCCCGGCTGTGTTTCGCACCGCAGGTGCGCGCGCCGCCAGGGCCGCTGCTGCCGCGTTGACAGTGGCGTTGGCCCGCAGGCTTCCGCCAGGCGGCTCAGAAACATCCGATACTGGACTTCCCAGGACTTTTTGCGAGAATTCCCCTCAATGACCGGCAGCATCAGAGGCAGAGCGCATGACAGCGGCAATTGAAGTACGGAATGTCACGAAAACCTATGACGATCTGCTGGCAGTGGACAACATCAGTTTGACATTGCCGCGGGGTTCCACAATGGGGCTGATTGGCCCCAACGGCGCTGGCAAGACAACGCTGCTGCGAATCATTTCCACGCTCTCC
>JBJTOP010000242.1:0-16220 GCA_046074645.1 Planctomycetaceae bacterium
CTTGGCGGAGCAGTCGGCTTTTCAGATGCCGGTCACCCGGTTACCAACGCCGAAGTCATGCGCCGGGCGCTTGAATACACGCGCATGTTCAACCGTCCGATTCTGCATTTGGCAATCGTCCCTGAACTTGCGGAAGGGGGCGTCATGCACGAAGGCGTCCAGTCCACTCGGCTTGGCCTTCGCGGAATTCCCGCTGCCGCCCAGGATATCATGACCGGCCGTGATCTGGCTCTGGCAGAACTCACCGGTGGCCGCATTCATCTTATGTGTGTCTCCACCCGCGATTCTGTCAACCGGATTCGACTCGCAAGGCTCCAGGGACTGCAGGTAACCGCGGACGTCACTCCACACCATCTGCTGCTCACCGATGACGTCATGCAGTCCTTCGATCCGATGTTCAAATGCACCCCTCCGCTCCGATCCCGCGACCATATCGATTCACTCATCGGCGGTCTTCGCGACGGCACCATCACTGCGATCTCCTCAGATCACCAGCCCCGGGCACTCGAAAAGAAACAGGTCGAACTGGACGCCGCCCCCTGCGGAATCTGTGGACTGGAAACAGCTCTCTCGGTCTGCGTGAAAGCGTTGATTGTCCCGGGACATCTGTCGTGGATTCAGCTCCTGCACCTGCTCACTGCAGGCCCCGCAAAAATACTTGGGCTCGACGCCGGCACGCTGCAAATTGGTCGCCCTGCAGACATCACGCTGATCGACCCCGCAGCCACCTGGACCGTGGACAGCACACAGTTTCGCTCCCGCAGCCGCAATACCCCATTCCACAACATGCAGCTTCCAGCCCGCATTCGCGCGGCGATTGTTGATGGTGAAATCCGCTATCAATGTCCGCAGTCGCAGTTGTCGACAGGCACGTGAGAGAACGGATTCATGACACTCATCAACTCTTCACTCCTGTTCGGACTTGTGCTGGCAACCGTCCCGGTTCTGCTGCACCTGATCATGCGAGCGAAGCCGAAGGTGATCGAGTTTCCGGCCTTGCGGCTGCTGCAGGTACGGCGTCCGGCAAATGCGCGTCGCATGCGTGTTCGCCAGCTGCTGCTGCTTGCTCTGCGCATGCTCCTGATTGCCGCGCTGGTGCTGGCCTTCGCCCGTCCGTCGCTCCCGGCCGCTGATTATTCTCTGCAGTGGTGGGAATGGGGTGGCCTTGGAATCTCGACATTCGGTGCTCTTGCAGCATGGCGATGGCTGCAGCAACGCGGTCGATCATCTGCAGGCTCGGTGCGAGGACAGCAGGAACAGGGCCTGCAGCGGGTGTTTTGCCTGCTGGGAGGAATGATTGCCGCAGTGATCCTGACAGGACTTCCGTGGGCCATTCGTGTCCGGGGTGAACTCCTGTCACCGGGGGCAGAAGGAGCCGAGGACATTCCGGTGGCGGCCGTGTTCCTGTTCGACAACAGCGTGAGCATGAGCTATCTGAACCAGAACGCCACCCGCCTCGAACAGGCTCGGGAACTTGCCCGGGAACAGCTGGAGCGGTTTCCTTCGCGAAGCGTGGCGGCTGTGTCCACGCTGGATTCCGCCGAGGACCTCGTTTTCCAGGCCGACCTGTCCAGCGCTTCAGCAAAGCTGGAAGGCATCGCCACGTCCGCTCTCCCACGAAAACTCAACCCCCTGCTGCGGTCTGCAATTCGCGCCCACGCCGAGCATCGCAGTATGGTGCAGCAGGAGTCCGGTACAGGCCCCACCGGTGACCTCTATTCCCGCGAAATTTATGTGTTTTCTGACTTCACAACTGCCGCTCTTCAGCTCCCCGACGAAAGTGGCCTCGCAGACCTGCTGAAGCAACACGAGTGGCTTCACATCTACCTCGTGGATCTGGCGGTCCCAAATCCCCTGAATGCAGGCATCTCAGAGCTCAGTCTGTCAGACGACGCAATCACTCCCGGACTCAGGCTCGACCTTTCACTCACTGTGCGATCCGTTGGCGCTGTCCCTGCATCGGCGACGATTGAAACCAGTCTCATCAATGCCACCGGTCAGGAGACGCGGATCGGGACTGCGGCGGTTGTGAAGCTGGAGGGCGGCGAAACGCAGGTGCTCACCAGCATTGACGTGCCGACAGGCCTCGAACAGCTGCAGGGCCTTGTCCGCATCAACTCGGAAGACCCACTGGCTGCGGACAACGTCCGCTGGTTTTCCTGTGGCGTCCTTCCCACTCCCAAAGTGCTGCTGATCTCCGATAAGCTCGATGAAACACTTTACATCAGGAACGCACTCCAGCCCGAAGAACGAGAGCGAGTGGGCATTCGTACGTGTGAGTGTCGCCAGATCACAACCGCAGAGGCTGGAGAACAGACATTCAGCGGTTTTAACGCGGTGATCGTGTCCGGTCTTCAGCGTCCCGACGATTCGCTCTGGGCGGCGCTCGGCAAATACGCAGCGTCCGGCGGCAGCGTGCTTGTCGTGGCAGGTTCCGGAAGAATCCAGGCCCCCGCATGGAACAGTCCCGCGGCCGGTCGACTGCTCCCCGCAGTACCGATCACGGCAGTGAAGTTTCTGGACGCCACATCCAGTCTGCAGGTTGCAGATTCGGGGCATCCGGTCACTCGCAGTTTTGCTGCTGATGAGTCGCTGCGGGTCGGGCTGGGTACAGCGGCATTCGAAAGATGCTGGGCCGTGGAACCAGTCGATGGAACTTCACTGCTGCTTGCCTTTTCCGATGCCAATCGTCGCCCCGCATTGCTGGAACGACGCGTTGGCAGCGGCCGCTGTCTGCTGTTCACGTCGGCCATGGACAATCTGACGGACGGTGGCAGCAGGTGGAATAACTTTGCTGCCGAATGGAGCTTCGTTGCACTTCTGGAAAAATTGCTTCTGCACATGGCTGGCGGCAGCGAGTTTCGCAGGAATTTCGTGGCAGGTGATCTGGTGGAACTGCCGCTGCCCGTTGATCAGCGATTCCAGCAGTACCTGCTGCAGCGACCGGGGCTGGGACAAACCCGAGGCAACGTCGATGCCGGCCAGAAGAGCCTGCTCGTCGATGACGCTCGCGAAGTCGGGCATTATTCCGTTCGCCCCTTCGAATCTGCCGCCAGGTTTTCTGCAGCCTTCGCCGTAAATCTTCCGCAGGCCGAAACGGACCTCACGCGAATTTCTGAGGAACAGCTCACGGAATTATTTGATTCCGACCGCGCCGCAGTCATCCGCACGCCCGAAGAACTGCAGCAGGTTGTTCGAACTGGACGACTCGGCATCGAAGTCTTCCCCGTACTCCTCGGACTCCTCCTCCTGCTCCTCTCAGCCGAACACCTCATGGCAAATTATTTCTACGCCGAGCCAGGAGAGAAAGAGCCTGGCAGTCCAGCGGGCTCCAGCCAGCCATCAATTCGCCAAACCGCGAATCCATGAACGGTCAGAAAACTGAACACTGAACACTGAAAACTGAAAACTCAAGGCTCCCGCATGAACACAGTGACGACAACCGACGGCATCCCAATTCGCCTGCTGGACCTCCGGCCGGGTTCCGGCGAGCGGCTGCTGATGCTGCACGGTGTCGGGCGTGCGGGCCGGACATTCTCAACGCTTGCCTGCCTGCTCCCGACTCGATTTCATGTGAAAGCACTGGACTTCCGCGGGCATGGGAATTCAGGCCATGCAGATGGGTGTTATCGCATCTGTGATTATCTGCAGGACGCACTGGCCGCCATCGACGCCGAGCCAGGTTCCGTGGTGCTTTATGGACACTCTCTGGGTGCTCTGGTCGCAACCGCAGCAGCATCCGCGCGTCCATCCCGTGTGACAGCTGTCATCCTTGAAGATCCGCCGTCACCGGGGTTCTGGAAGACGCTCTCGGAAACGATATATCACCCGACATTTGAAGCGATGCAGCGCTGGGCAGGTCGAAAAGACGTGTCGGTGCGACAACTGGCGGAGCAGTTTGGCAGTGAGGTGGTGAAGAGCTGGCCGGACGGCCGGGTGATGCGGATCAGTGATGTGCGCGACGCCGTCTCGCTGCGATTCACAGCCTCCTGCATTCGTGACCTGGATCCTCGAGTCATGGCACAGATTCTGGCGGGTCGCTGGCACGAGGGCTATGACCAGGAAGCAAGTTTTTCCGGAGTGACTTGTCCTGCACTGCTGCTGCGTGGCGATGTGTCTCGCGGTGGCATGCTTTCTCAGGAAGACGCGGAGCGACTGCAGGGACTGATGCTGGACTGCCTGCGGATTGACTTTCCCACTGCCGGGCACCTGCTGCACTGGCAGGTGCGGAGCGAGGTGGCCGGGCACACAGGCACGTTCCTGGAGTCACTCTGATGAATACCTCCGGTCGCCATCCGCTGGCAGCCGAGTGGGATCTGGATCCCAGCTGCATTTATCTGAATCACGGCTCCTTCGGGCCATCGCCGCGAGTCGTGCGTGAATCGCGGGAGCGATGGAGTCGCAGGCTGGAGCAGCAGCCGATGCGGTTCTTCTGCCGCGAGATGGAGGATTTGCTGGACGAAACGTGTGCGGTGCTGGCAGGATTTCTGCATACCGATCCGCGAAGGCTGGTGCTGGTGGACAACGCGACCGTGGCGATGAATGCGGCAGCAGCCAGCGTGTCTCTGGCACCGGGCGACGAAGTGCTGCTGACAAACCACGAGTACGGCGCTGTCAAGAACATCTGGCAGGCCCGCTGTCGCGCAGCGGGTGCGAAGATGACATTCGCGACGCTTCCCTTTCCGCCAACTCCATCGGAAACCGTTGCCGCGCTGGAAGCAGCCATCAGCCCGACCACTCGACTGATTGTCGTGAGCCAAGTGACGTCTGCCACGGCGTGTGTGCTCCCCGTGCAGGACATCTGCCGGATGGCTCAGCGAAAACGCATCCCTGTCTGCATTGACGGCCCGCACGCACTGGCACTGCTGGATGTGCGGCTGGATGAGATTGGCTGTGATTATTACTGCGCAAGCGGTCATAAGTGGCTCTGCGGACCATTTGGAAGCGGATTCCTGTGGGTCCATCCGCGACAGCAATCTCAGCTGGAGACGCCCCTCGTAAGCTGGGGGGGAAGCATCGCCGGCAAGCCGGCATCGTGGAAGGACGGCCTTCAGTGGCTGGGTACTCGCGATCCAGCCCCCCTGCTGGCTCTGGCGGACGCCGTCCGTTTTTTCACGCCGGATGTCATTTGCGAGTATCGTCGGCATTCGCGTGAGCTGATTGCGGAGGCTCGAAGATCGCTGCTTGAACTTCCCGACGTGGATGTCTTCTGTACACCGAACGAGAGCGACTTTGTGAGTATGGCGGCGGTCGAACTGCCGCAGACTCGCAGCTGGCAGCCAGGCTATCATGGCCACCCGGACGCGCTGCAGACGGAACTCCGTGAACAACATGGAATTGAGGTACTCACCGGAAGCTGGAATGGGCGCCGCTTCCTGCGATTTTCGGCACACCTTTACAGCACGATCGAGCAGTTCCAGACGTTTGTGAGCGCCGTGAAGAGCAGGCTGCAGAAGGAGTGAAGAGTAACCGCTCATGCCACAGCGAGCCTCCGGTCCCGAACACGGAACCGCAAAAGATTCTGCTTGTGGCTGTGTCTCGCTCAGGTCCACGTCTGAATCCATTTTTTTGGTCTCTTCATTTGGCACAGCGGGTGATTGTCGCTACAAGCGTGGAAGTCTTTTCTCCCAATTCCGCCACATGGAGTCTCAGCGTGTCTGCTGCCGTGTCCGTTGCCACACGAGTTGCATGGCTGATGTCAGCCATGGTTACTCTTTGCCTCCCCGCGTTTGCCCAAAACCCGCAGATCTCCTCTGCTGATTTGCTGCTGCATCTGCCCCTGCGGACTGACTATCGTGAGTCGGTCAGCGGGCGTGTATTGCCAGGGACTGCCGATCGCCCGCAGCCGGCCGACGGTGCAGCATTTCCCAGTGGTATGCCGCTCACCATTCCAGCGGACACCCTGAGTTCGCTGGGAACCGGCAATTTCACTGTCAGCGCGTGGCTTCGCGTTCCCGAGAATGGTTCCGGTCACACCGGTGATCTGCTCTGTCAGTACGACCCGGTCCGTCGCCGCGGCCTGCATCTGACTCTGAAAACATCCACCGGAGTCACGTCCTGCCAGTCCAATCTGCGGCATCTGCAGTTTGGTATTGACGATGATCGTGGCGGTCGCTGGGAGTCCAGTGGTCGGCCTGGGGACTCGATTCTTGCCTTTTCCCTTGCTGTCCACGACAACGCGCTTTACGCGGGGACCTGCGAACCGGCCGCCGGTAAATCAGGACGTGTCTATCGCTACGCCGGTGACTCCCGCTGGATCGACTGCGGTGCACCGGATCAGTCCAACAGCGTCACATGTATGGCAGTCTGGCGCGGGCATCTGTACGCTGGTACAGGAAAATACAGACTCGGGGGCTCCAGTCTGACTGAATCCCCGAACACCGAACTGGGGGGACGAATTTTTCGTTACGAAGGTGGCACTCAGTGGAAGCTCTGCGGGCAACTGCCCAACACCGAGGCTGTGGGTGGTCTGGTCGTGTTTCGGGATCGTCTTTATGCCAGTTCGCTTTACAAGCCAGCGGGATTCTTTCGGCTGGAGCCAGAGAGTTCACAGTGGACTTCGCTGCCGATCCCACAGTCTCCGGACGCTTCGGGACAGTTGACGGATCGTCGAGTGGAGTCACTGCACGTGACCGAAGACTCGATTGTGGCCGGCAGCTATGACGGGGGTCACGTGTATCGCTTCGATGGAACTTCCTGGCAGGACCTCGGTCAACTCGGCGAGAATACACAGACCTATTCCTTCGTCTCGCTCAACGGTCAGTTGCTTGTAGGTACCTGGCCCAGCGGCCGTGCGTACCGTCGCGCGGCTGACGGCAGCTGGCAGGATGCCGGGCGTCTGGGAGAAGAGCTGGAAGTGATGGGGATGCTGGTTCACAACGGTCGACTGTTCGCCGGAAGCCTGCCGCTTGGGCAGGTTTACACCCTGGACGCTCCGGGCCAATGGCAGCTCTCCGCGCAGCTCGATCAAACTCCCAACGTGAAATATCGCCGCGTGTGGACCATGGCAGAACATGGGGGTGAGTTGTTTTGCAGCACTCTGCCATCGGGTGTGGTCTGGCGGTATCGGCAGGGGCGGCAGGTGCAGTGGGGGCAGAGTCTTGAGGGGGGCTGGCAACATGTCGCGGCTGTCCGTACGGGCGACCAGCTGACACTGTTTCTCAACGGCCGCGAGGTTGCCCGTTCAGCCGCTCCGGAGCCCGGTGAGCGCCCGTTCGATCTGACAACGCAGTCGCCGCTGCTGATCGGTGGCGGTACGAACGGTGCTCTTGGCGGTTCTCTCAAAGACCTGCGAATTCACGCGCGGGCGTTGACGGAGGCAGAGATTCGGCAGCTGGCGGAACAACAGTAATTCTTCCCGGCTTCCGCCACGACAGTGGCTGGGTTTGCCAGATTTCTTTGGTTGTTTACAATCTGGCGAAAATTTCCTGACCCGAACATCGCGATGAGGGCGATGTGGGGGCGGTTTCCCTGACATTTCAATCCTCTTCCCTCCAGAGCCAGCGTTTCTTATGAGTACAGCAAACCCATTCGGCGCCGAAGCCGTTCTGAACACTTCCGCAGGCCAGGTTCGCTATTTCCGCCTGCGGAAACTGGCTGACCATGGCATCGGCAACATCGAAACGCTGCCTTTTTCCATCCGTGTGCTTCTGGAAGCCTGCCTTCGCAACGTCGATAACTTTGTCGTCACCGCTGACGACGTCGTGAACCTTGCGAACTGGAACGCGGCGAAACCTGCGGAAGTAGAAGTGCCGTTCAAGCCCGGTCGAGTGGTGCTTCAGGACTTCACCGGCGTGCCCGCTGTCGTTGATCTTGCAGCGCTCCGCAGCGCCATGGTCCGAATGGGTGGTGATCCCAAAAAAATCAATCCCCTTGTGCCCTGCGACCTCGTGATTGACCACAGTGTTCAGGTCGATGAATTCGCCAGCCGCTTCGCGCTCCAGCGCAATGTGGAAATCGAATTTGCCCGCAACATGGAACGTTACCAGTTCCTGCGTTGGGGCCAGCAGGCTTTCAACAACTTTCGAGTGATCCCGCCTGCCACCGGAATTGTCCATCAGGTCAATCTTGAATACCTTGCCACTGTCGTAATGACCACCGACGGCGTGGCCTACCCGGACAGCCTGGTCGGCACCGACAGTCACACAACCATGATCAATGGCCTCGGAGTCGTTGGCTGGGGTGTGGGTGGCATCGAAGCCGAAGCCGTGATGCTGGGCCAGCCAATTTACATGCTGACTCCGGAAGTTGTCGGCTTCCGCCTCACTGGACAACTGCCTGAGGGCTCCACCGCCACGGACCTCGTACTCACAGTCACTCAAATGCTCCGAGCCCACAAGGTGGTGGGCAAGTTCGTTGAATTTTACGGTCCCGGTCTCGATACACTCAGCCTCGCCGACCGCGCGACTCTGGCCAACATGGCCCCCGAATACGGCGCAACAATGGGCTTCTTCCCGGTCGATGCCGAAACTCTGCGTTTCCTTGAACGCACCGGTCGCCCGAAACAACTGGTGGATCTCGTTGAACGCTACTATAAGGAACAGGGCCTGTTCCGCACGGCCGATTCTCCGGAACCCCGATTCACCAGCACACTCGCACTGAATCTGGAAGATGTCGTCCCGTCGCTGGCCGGCCCCAAACGTCCTCAGGACCGCATTCTCCTGAAAAACATGCTCCCGGAATGGCAAAAGGCCCTGCCCACATTCGGCAAGTCTCAGCCATCCGCTCCCGTGACAGTGGAAGACAATGGCCCCGGCAGCCAAATCACGGACGGCGCCGTTGTGATCGCTGCTATCACCAGCTGCACCAACACCAGCAACCCAAGCGTGATGATTGGCGCCGGTCTGCTGGCTCGAAACGCCGTCGCCCGCGGCCTGAAAAGGCAGCCGTGGGTTAAAAGCAGTCTCGCTCCCGGAAGTCGAGTCGTCACTGAGTACCTCGAAAAAGCCGGACTCGATAAAGCCCTCGATGAACTCGGATTCCAAACCGTCGGATACGGCTGCACAACCTGTATCGGCAACAGCGGACCACTCCCGGACCCAGTCGCCAAAGCTGTCACTGCGGGTGACCTCGTCGCCGCAGCAGTGCTCTCCGGCAACCGCAACTTTGAAGGTCGCGTCAATCCGCTCGTCCGCGCCAACTATCTTGCCAGCCCGCCGCTCGTTGTGGCCTACGCCATCGCCGGCACTGTAGACATCGATCTGGTCAATCAGCCAATCGGACAGGACAGCAGCGGCAAAGATGTTTACCTCCGCGAAATCTGGCCTTCTCAGAAGGAAATCGCCGACACCGTCGCTGCATCCATGACTCCGGAAATGTTCACCGAACAATACGGCAAGGCCGCTCAGGGACCACCGGAATGGCAGTCGATCATGGGCACCAGTGGTGACCTGTATCAATGGGACGAAAGCAGCACTTACGTCCAGGAACCTCCGTTTTTTGTGGATATGCCTGCTGAACCGCAGCCCATCCATTCCATCGAAAATGCCCGCTGCCTCGTCTCCGTCGGCGATTCCACAACCACCGACCACATCAGTCCCGCCGGTTCCATCAAAGCCTCCAGCCCCGCAGGTCGCTACCTGCAGGCTCAGGGCGTCAAACCCGAAGACTTCAACCAGTACGGTGCTCGCCGCGGCAATGACCGCGTCATGACACGCGGCACATTCGCCAATATTCGACTCAAAAATCTCGTCGCTCCAGGCACCGAAGGCAGCGTCACCTTTCACTTCCCCAGCGGCGAACAGACCTCGATCTATGACGCCGCAATGAAGTACCGCGATCAAAACACGCCGCTCGTGGTTCTCGCCGGTTCAGAATATGGCACCGGGTCCAGCCGCGACTGGGCCGCCAAAGGCACCTACCTGCTGGGCATTCGGGCTGTCATTGCCGTCAGCTTTGAACGCATTCATCGTTCCAATCTTGTCGGCATGGGAGTGCTTCCGCTGCAGTTCCGCGAAGGTGAAAGCCGCGAATCGCTGGGACTTGATGGCACCGAAACCTTCGACATCAGCCTCAACGACAAACTGGAACCCCGACAGGCCGTGGAGGTCACAGCCCGCAAACCCGACGGCGAAGTGATTCACTTCGTCACCACCTGCCGCATCGATACTCCAGTCGAAGTCGTCTACTATCGCAACGGCGGAATCCTTCACACCGTCCTGCGACAGCTCGCCCGCAACTGAACTCCAACCGACAAAACTCACCAATATCGCGGAATCCCCTGAGAACTGCCCTTACAGGGCGACGAGCTCGCGGGGTGAATTTGACCTGGCATTTCATGCCAGGCTGTTGGAACTGGCCTTACAGGCCGAAAACGCAGGGGCGCTCAGCGGGGCGAATGGAGGGCCGGATCATTCGCGGCTGGTGATCTGATTGTGGTCCTATCGGGCGTCAGGCGCGAAATCCGGTGGCCCCCGGAACACGTCCCACAACCGCGCTCGCGGCAGAGATGCGGCTCAGCAGGAGCTTCGCCCTGCCGGCACCTCCTCTTGCCAGTGATTCCAGCCGCATGGCGGCAGCCTGCGGGCAAAAGGCCATGCCAACGCCCCGGTACCGCCCTCGCGCGCGCACCTTCGGTGCAAAACACAGCCGGGGGCTTCCGCCCAGCCGCTCAGCCGCGTGGCTGCCGCCCAATGGCAGTAATAAAGTGCCATGCACCTTCACGCCTTACTTTTTCGCCGGGGCCGGGGCCGGCTGCAGTCGATCGCGCAGTTCCGAACCGACGGCTATGTCGGTGAATTTGGAAAGGTCTGTCCAGAGCGTACCAGAACCGGCGTAAAACAGATCCAGCCGAATATCGGCAGGAAGTCCTGTGGCGAAGACCCACTGGTTGTAGGCTTCGCCCGAGCCAAAGGCTTTGACGGCCAGACCGAACAGTTCCGATTTGGCTTCAGCTTCGAGCTTCTTCGCATCAGCCTTTGCGCGACCGAGGTTGACGGTGGCTTCGGCTTCAAGTTCGGCCGTTTGTCGTTCAATGGCGGCGACCAGTTTGAGCGTTTCAGCGCGTGTTTCTTCGGCGGTTTTCTGGCCTTCGGCGATGGCTTCGGCAACAAGTTTTTTCGTTTCGGCGCCAATGCGTTCGGTTTCCAGTTCCACCTTCTTTTCCGCTTCCCGCAGTTCAGCTTCGGTTCGGGCGGTGAGTTGTTCCTGGTCGCGGGTGAGTTTGAGTTCGTCGGCAACAAATTTTTCCTGAATTGGCTTACGCACGTTTTGGGGAATATGAATATTGCGGACAAAGCCATGCAGCAGAGTGAGTCCCTTTTCCTCAAGAATTTTCTGGAAGGATGCAGAGACCACGTCCTGGAACTTCTGTCGCGTATCGCCAACAAGGAGATCAACAGCGCCCAGTGACGAGCCTTCGTTGCGACAGATGCTCTCAATCTGTGGTATCACCACCTTTGTCTGTACGGCTTCAAGGCTGCCGAATTTGCGAATCACATCAGCTGCCTGATCCGGCATGATGCCCCAGACGGCCGTGAAGTCCATGTGGATACGGAAGCCGTCCGTTGACGGAAAAGTGATGCCGCTCTCGTCATCCGCCACCAGCGGCTCGCCACTCTCATCCAGTACCGGTTTGCCATCCTCGCTGACGAAATTTGATCTCACAGACAACGGCTCGTAGCCAATGCTAATGATATCCACATGCTGCTCGTTGGGGTTGACCGGATACAACCCGGGTTGCAGCACATTGGCCTGAATTCCCGCCTGAAGTCCGGCCTGCGGATTATCAGCGAGGTTGGTGACGACACCTGCATAGCCTGCTGGAATTGAAACCCAGCCAACGTGCTTTTCCTGCTGACCGTTCTGAATGACTTCCTGCTTCACGATCCTGACCGTATAGGCGTATTCGTTAATGCGATAGCGACCCGGGCCGAGAACCTTGCGAAGGATTCCTTTTTCAGTGGTGGCGTCGAGGTCACCGTCCACCAGAAAGCGACCATCGGGAAGATCTTTGCCCATGCGGCTGGTGACAACTGCAACTTCACCGGGATTGACGAGGGTGTCCTGCACAAGGTCGGTTTCCCACCAGCCGTACCAGAGGAAGTGTCGGCCTGGGCCCAGCATATCCCTGAGGACGCCTTTTTCGAGTGGCCGGCCGCGGTCGTCCACTTTTGCGAACTCGCCCGCCGCAGAAACCGGGCGATCACCCGGCAGGAAGGGCAGCGGAGGTCCTTTGTATCGGAGCACAAGACTGTGGCCGTCGGGGACGTAGTGTCGATTGAATGTCCATTCAAACGCGGTCAATGCGGCGGCCAGCAGAAAGAATGCTGCACCGGCGGCCAGCAGCCGACCTCGCAGCCCCTCGCCCATACGTTCTGACAAGTTCATACGGCCTCACTTTATGGTCAACGGTTGTTGTTTGCTGATTGTCGTGGGGGAGCCGACAGAATTTCTTCAGTCGCTCTATTCCTGCCCACCCACAGCTGCTGCGGGCGCGGGCGGTGCTGAATCGGCGGCCGTGGAAGCCGCGGCGGGTGGTGGAGCGGTGTTCGGGAGTCCCGGCGATGCCACGCCGGCTGCCCCCGACAATTCTGTGAAACTGTCGAGGATTTTCATCATCGGACTGTCGGCCGTATTGACCATCATCCTTCGCCATGCAGTGCTGAGTTTCTGGTACAGCACATATCGAGCGTAGGCGCGGCCGTCTCCGCTGAAGGCCTGAACGGCCGTCTGCCATCCGGCCGCCTCGGCTTCATTGTCAAATCGAACCACGTCTGCAGCAGCCTGTCCCCGCGCTGCGATGGCCTGAGACTCGTCGAGCGACGCATCGAGTTTCAGTTGAGCGACTGCGAGCTGCTGGTTGGCCAAAGTCAATGCAACCTGCTGTTCTTCCTCGGCCTTGGTGGTGGTCTTGACAATGTCCTGATCGGCAGTCACGAGCGCCTGTTTCTGAGCGACCATGGCTTTTTCCACTGCCAGCTTCTGTTCAGATGCCTGCTGCAGTGTCTGCTGCTGATACTGCAGTTCTTCCTGCTTGGCGATCTCGCGTTTTCGCACAGGATCCGCGATTTTTTCCGGCGGTCGGATGGTGGTGATCAGTGCCTGAATGATTTCGATTCCCAGCGGTTCGCACGCCTGCCGCATCTCTTCCTCGAATGCCTTCTGAAATGCTGACCGCGTTTCCCCCTGAATGAACTCGCGACCGGACGAATTCGACCCCTGCAGCCGGCAGAAACTGCGGGCGTTTGGCATGATCACAGTCTGGACAATCTCCTCGTCGATCTGCGGACCGTTCTCAGATCGATTGAACACCACGTATACGTCCGCAGCCTTCTCGGGGTTCACTCGAAATTCAATCACTCCATCGAGACTCACCCAGAACCCGTCCTTCGACGGGAATCCCATGTCGTCTTCCTCGCCAAGATTGAAACGCTGGCTGCGGCAGTCCACAAGGTCCACTCGAGTGACGTAGGGGTTCAGGTAGTGGGTGCCTGGCTCAAGCGTTTTCTTCTGGACGCCCCGCTCGTTGGGCTCCACCAGTATTTTATTGGGTTCCTTCGCCAGCGGTGCAGCGAGGCTGGTCACGACTCCCTGGTAGCCGGCAGGGATCGTTGTGGGCTTGTGTTTTTCAACGATGTACAGGAAGGGGTTGATTGGATAACGACCCGGGTTGAGCACTCCGGGGACAATTCCCTTGGTTGTCGCTTCACCCTGAGCATCCACTTTTGCAAGAAATTCTCCGTAGCCCGGATCGTCTCCGGTCAGGCTGACCTTCACGCCCATTTCGCCGGATGCAATTTCTATTTGTGGAACCACTTCCCAGGACCAGACGTACGGGTTGCGAAAGTACCGTCCCTCCGTGAGCACCGCTCGCTGCACTCCTTTGTACTCAGGCGTCGGCGCGACTTCGTCACTGTTGGCCAGATCCCTGCCGATCTTGCGAGTCAGCACGGCGATCTGGCCACTGCCCACATCAATCAGCGTCAGTTGATAGGCGGCAACGGCCAGCACGACAATCAGGAGCAACCCAATCGCTTTGAACACCGAGGCTGCTGACGAAGGCCCACGGCTACCCCCTGAGCGTCGATCGAATCGCACAACTTCCGACATCAGCCGACTCCTGCTTAACAAAACCGAGACGCGTTCAATGTGAGGATGTTCTCAACCTTCCAACTCTTCTCCTGACCTAATCAAACGCACGCGCGGCTGCGAGGGTCAAAAAAATGGCGTGGAATTCGGGAAATCTGTAAACCAGGGCGGACGCTGGAAAACAACAGGAAAAATCGTTGCAAAGTGTCCGCAGTGGTGGAACATCCCATAGTCCCGGTGCGACCGCGCTCAGCAGACAATGTCGCCGGGACTTCGTTCAGAACCCATTCATGAGCGGGCTCAATGCCATTCTCCCATCAGTCCCTGTGACTGGACGTTCCCTGCAAAAACGTCGATTTTTGAAAAAGAGCAGTGCGATTCATGATTTCTTAACAATTGTGAACGAAAACCTCGCAAAGAGTGATCGCGGAGAGAGATCCCGTGACCGCGGTGTTAACGCAACCTTTGCTGAGGGGTGATTCGGGGAATGGCTTGCCAGCGAAACCGGGGGATGATTGCCTCTAATTTGCTTGTGGTGGGGGTGTTGTTTGCGGCCGCTGGCTGCGGCGGCGCTCCTCCCGACGCTCCCACCACACCGCTCCATCCTGTGTCGGGCACAGTCAGTCTGGACGGCAAGCCCATTGCTGGCGCGAAGGTTGTTCTGCACGCGATCGAGGGTTCTAAACCGGGAGACATCACTCCAATCGGGGTCACCGACGAAAACGGGATGTTCCAGATTTCCTCCTACCAGCCCAAAGACGGCGCCCCTGAAGGTTCATGGTCAGTCACAGTGTCCTGGCCGGAGATGCTTCCCGGCGGAGGCAGCGATCCTGAATACGGACGTGAGCGTCTGCCGTCGAAATATCAGGATCCCAACAAGTCTGGTCTGGTTCTGTCGTCCAGCGAGGATTTGCGGGACGCGGTGGTGCTGGAACTCAAAAGCAAATAGTGAATTTGACTGTTCTTTTTTTGATGCAGATCCGTCGATTGTCGGCTGTCTGCGGGCATTTATCAGGAGTTGACAAAGATGCAGAGTTTGGTTTCAGGACGAAAGCAGCGAGGCTTTACACTGATTGAGCTGCTGGTGGTAATCGCCATTATTGCAATTCTGGTGGCGCTGTTGCTTCCGGCTGTTCAGCAGGCGCGCGAAGCCGCCCGCAGAACGCAGTGCAAAAACAACCTCAAACAGATCGGTCTGGCGCTGTACAACTACGAGAGCACGTTCAACATGTTCCCGCCCAGCCGAATTAACCTGAGCAATCCCACGTTTCAGGTATCGTGGAATACGATGGTTCTCCCGTACCTCGAACAGGCCAACATGTACAGCCAGTACAACTTCAATCGCAACTGGTTCGATCCCATTAACGACCGGATAACGCTCACCCAGCTGCCAGCGTTCGTCTGCCCATCGACTCCTGGCAGCCGACCGCTGCCGACAGCCGCTCTGTACTCAGGCATCTCAGGTGGTCTGCGTACAGACACTCCGATTTGGGGCTACAACGATTACGGCTCAGTCAATGCTGTGCGCAATGCCTTTATCGTGATGGCTGGACTGCCGTCGATCAACACGCGCGATGCCATGGGCGCGATGGGCCGCGGCCCCGGCGGCACTCGAGTTCGTGACATCACCGACGGTACTTCCAACACGATGATGATCGCGGAAGATGCCGGTCGTCCCCGCCAGTACATCGGACGCCAGCCCGGAGTCAATCCGCGTGTTGGTAACATCGCCTTCGGCACGCAATTCACAGCGGACGGCTGGGGCTGGGCAGACATCAACAACGGTTTCAGCGTTGATGGTGCGAACACAGCCGGTCTGCAGAACGACACCAGTGGTTCCGGAAACACCACAATCGTTGGCCGCTGCACGATGAACTGCACCAACGACAGCGAAATGTTCTCTTTCCACACCGGTGGCGTGCAGACCGTCATGGGTGATGGTTCGGTGCGCTTCCTCTCTGAGAACATGTCGGCCGCAGTTCTGGTCGGCGTGATCACGCTGAACGGTGGCGAAGTCGTCGGTGACTTTTAATCGAGTATGCCCCTCTGACACCCTGTTCCAGGGCTCCGCAATCTGCGCCTGACCGAACCCCCCGCCGGTCAGGCGTTTTTCATTTATGCCACCTTGTCCAGCGGAATCAGTCTGGGGATGGCGATCCTGAGCCCCACAACTTCGCCCACCGTCCGCCGCA
>JBJTOP010000243.1:0-44615 GCA_046074645.1 Planctomycetaceae bacterium
GTCCACGCTGTGAGCGACTGCCCGCGAATCCAGCCACATGGCGGCAGCCTGCGGGCAAACGGCCCCACCAACGCCCCACCAACGCCCTCGCCAGCGCGCGCACCTTCGGTGCAAAACACAGCCGGGGGCTTCCGCCCAACCGCTCAGTCGCTTGTCAGCCGCAGGCTGCCGCCCAATGGCGTTGACTTTCTTGCGGAAAGAGCATCTGGCTCCCCTCTCCCCTCGAAGGGGAGAGGGGGGATTGGGGCCGATTTTCGCGAGGATAGAGAGAACTTCACGGCCATTGGGCTGCAGCCATGCGGCTGGAATCACTGGTTCGGTGGCTCGGCAGGAGCCTCGCCCTCCCGGGTCTTCATCCGTCTGTTTACAGAATTCCAGAGAACTTCGAGGCGATTGGGGTTCCGCCGGGAGGTTTGAGTTTGTCGATGCGTCTTCGTGGAAAATTCCTTTCTCCTGCGCTTGTGTCCTGTTGCGGTAATTCTACGATGCCGGGTTGTGGTGCCCAAATTCCCATCCAGCCGCTCCTGTTATCATCCTTATCGATTGTCAAAAGGAAATCCGGCATGTCATTCCGTCCTGTCAAACGGTCGCGTACGCGCGGCTTTACGCTCATCGAACTTCTCGTTGTGATTGCCATTATCGCGATCCTTGTGGCACTGTTGCTTCCTGCCGTGCAGCAGGCCCGCGAGGCGGCCAGAAGGACTCAGTGCAAGAACAATCTCAAGCAGATCGGCATTGCGTTTCACAACTATCACGACATCTTCAACACGTTCCCGCCGGGTTACATTTCGCCGATTGCAAACGGCAACACAACTTCTGAAGTGGGTGTTTACTCATGGGGCGCTTTGATTCTGCCGCAGCTGGAGCAGACCAATATGTTCCAGACCCTGAATGTCGGCATCACGCCACTCTGGGTCAACGCATCGAACCCAGCTACGCTGCTGATCATGCAGACGGCACTGCCGATGTACCGCTGTCCGTCTGACACCGGTCCGGTGCTGAACAACTATGTGAGCCCGGCACCTGCGCCCAACTGGTACAACATGAACATTACGAATGGCAGTGCCCAGATCCCGATTGCCACATCCAATTACGTGATGGTCAGCGGCACCGGCGTCAGCACCACTCCGGCGGCCAATCCCACCAACCGTGCTGCCTCTGCCTGCCCGCCACTGGGAGTCGGCTTTCGGAATTCCAAAATCAACATGCGTGACATCACGGACGGCACCAGCAACACTCTGCTTGTTGGCGAACGGGCGTGGAAGTACGGTCAGGTGACGGTGGGTGCTGCTACGGTGCTGGGCTTCAGCGCTTCGATTGACGACCAGAGCTCCAGCGCGAACGTCAAGTCTGCGGCGATGGCAGCAATCGGTCTTGGCTATAACGGCATCAACTGGAGTGCCAACAATCTGGTGCACCAGACTCGCGGCTTCAGCAGTGGCCATACGGGTGGTGCGCAGTTTGTTCTTTGCGATGGTTCGGTTCGGCTGATCAGTGAGAACATCGATTATCGTTCAACTGACAACGCGGCGCTCACCGACATGTCGCTCCACGTGACTTCCGTCTATGCTCGACTGCTGGTTCGTGAAGACGGTCAAATTGTCGGTGAGTTCTGAACTCGTCGATGTGTGGTTCGGCTGACTTTCGAAGGGCAGGGCGGAGCGACACGGTCACTCCGCCCCTGCTCAAGGGCATTTATCCACAAAACAGGAATCTCCACGTGCTCAGGAAAAACTTCTGCGTCTCATTGCTGATCCTTGCTGCACTCGCTGCCCCCGGCTGCGGACGAAGCGATCTGCCTGAACTCGGCGACGTCTACGGACAGGTAACGCTTGATGGCAAACCTGTCGCTCAGCTCAACATCCTCTTTACTCCGGAAAAAGGTCGAGCTGCCGGGGGAGTGACAGATGCCGAGGGTCGCTACGAACTCAAGTACCTTGAAGGCTACTCCGGCTCAAAAACGGGCCCGGCCAAAGTGACGTTTGAATGGGAACCTGGTGTCGAAGCGACGGCCAATATTCCTGCCAAGTACATGAAGGACGGATTTGATGTGGAAGTGAAGCCGGGATCCAACGAATTGAATTTCCCAATGACATCAAACTGAGGGACTGACGTGATCGGCCTCCGTGATCCGCTGGCTCTGATCTTCACAGAATTGCCAGCGGATTTCTCGGTGGCTCCAGCGTTCCTCTGGTCACGCCGACGCGATTCATTGCCTGCAGCGAGCGCCAGACGTGCTCACCTGCGGCCGTTCCCCGCAGCAGTGCTCGGTACAGCCGCACAAGCTCGGCAAGCTCTTCTGGTGTCTCACGCAACAGTTCGATTCTGAAACGCATGACACCGGCCTGCAGCAGTTCCGGAACAACTTCTGCTGAACTCTGAGCCACTGCGTTGAACAGGGTGTTTCGGCAGCCGATGTCTGCTGTGAGTGGATGCGCAAGCCCTGTGCGATCCCGCAGCTCCACTGTATGAACGTCGCACGGGCGACCACAGTTTGTTTTGTTTGTGCCAGGTGAGAGCATAGCGCAAAACACACAATGCTCCATGTGAAACATCGGCATATGCTGATGAATCACCACCTCCAGCCAGTGCCCGGGAACGAGCCGAACCAGATCCATGAGCTGGTCCCGATTCAGATCATAACTGGGCGTCAGCCAGCGAAGACCACTCTGCCTGAGCTGCAGCGCTGTCAGCTCATTTGCCGCATTCAACGAATAATCACCCGATATCGGTACTTCTCGCTCACGAAACCACGCGAGTCCGCTCAGGTTCCGCACGAGCACTCCATCCGGCTCTGCCTTTTCCAGCATTCGAAACATGCCTGTTTCGCCGGGTTTTTGAATGCGGGGAGTCGCGAGGTCCAGCGGAATACTGGCAGCTCGGGCCAGACTGACGGCTTCGCGGTACTCCCGCAGGTCCTGAAAGTCTGCCAGCAGGTGGTCGATGCCTTCCCCGGGCGGGGCGGCTTTATGCTGTTCAACAGCTGACTGCACCTGGGGCAGTGTGCGGCACATCAGCACCAGCTGTGGGCGAGCGGTGTCGGGGGCGTGATGGGGAGTGCTGATTTGAACCAGTTCTGAGCGCAGTCGTGCAACCGCACCGTCAGGGCTGGTGGAACGCGCCGACGGTGGCAGCGATGACTGCAGCTGTATGAGCATTTCGCGGCGGAGCCGGCCAAGCAGGCTCAGTGGTATCATTGGCGATCCGGACAGTTCGCATTCCAGCGTCTGCAGTTCGAAGACGGTTCCGCCCAATCGCCCAAGCTGCTCTCGCAGCAGATTCTCGTCTGCCGCATGGCGCAGGGCCGCTTCGAGCACCTGTTCTGATTCGACTGCGCACTGACAACCATTCTCCGCCACGCCCTGCACCTGCAGTCGCGATCCGGTTTGCGCCTTCACAATCAACCGCAAGCCAACCCGACGGCGAGGATCCGCAGTTTCGAAGGTCCGTCTCAGTCGCTGATTCAGTCGTGGATCATCGGTCTTCCAAACCCGCTGTCCTCTCTGAAGGCGAGCGAGTTCGATGGCAGTGGATTCAAATGAGAGCTCTGCGATGCCGGTTTCGACGGGTCCAGATTGCAGCTTTCCCCCAACCGCGACATGATAAACCCTTCCTCCCTGTTCATCGCCAGCGGCTCTGTCGCCTTCAAAGACCACACCATCCCCGGCCTGGATGGGATATTCGAGTCGCACAGCGACAGCGTTGCGACGAACGCCCTCGACCACCCCGAGCAGAACTCCGCGTTTCGCGGAACTTCTGGCAGGCACCAGCATTTTGTGATCGCACCCCTGCAGCCAGCCGGGTGAAAAACCGCGGGAAAACGACTGCTCCAGCTCCTGAACCTGGCGACGTGAGAACTTTGCCTGCTGACCTGCCAGCGCCGCATCCAGTGCTTCTCGATAGTGGCTTGTGGACTGCGCCACGTACTCCGGTGTCTTCAATCGCCCTTCAATTTTGAACGAACACACTCCTGCCTCGAGCAGTTCCGGAAGCAGTGACCATGCTGCCAGATCCTGCGGGCTGAGCAGATACTTCTGGTCCCCGAAGTCGCGCAACTGTCCGTCGCAGACGATTTCCCAGGGCAGCCGGCAGGCCTGGGCACACTGGCCGCGATTTGCGCTTCGCCCACCGAGCGATTCACTTGTCAGGCACTGGCCGGAGTAAGCCACGCAGAGTGCTCCGTGTACGAAGACCTCCAGCTCCATATCGGTGCCCGCTCGCACCTGTCGAATCTCGTCGATCGACAATTCACGGGGCAGGACGACTCGTTCCAGTCCCAGTCCCCGGGCCTCTTCGATGCACTCGGCGCTGGTGAGGGTCATTTGAGTTGATGCGTGCAGAGAGAGCTGCGGACAGATCTCGCGAATCAGCCTTGCGGCACCCAGATCCTGGACCAGAACGGCGTCCACACCGGCGGTGGCGATTCGGCGTACGATGCGTTCGAACTCCGGCAGCTCGGATGTGAACATCAGTGTGTTCAGGGTTACGTAGCCGCGCACACCGCGGAGGTGCAGGTATTTGACGGCATCGTCGAGCTCTGGTTCGGAGAAGTTTCCTGCGCGCGCACGTGCGTTGAACCCGCAGTCCAGACCGAAATAGACCGCATCCGCGCCGTTCTCTACGGCCGCCCGCAGGCACGTCATGTCCCCGGCCGGAGAAAGCAGTTCTGGCCGTTCAACTGTCATCACAGCACCCCGCTCTCGAATTTGCACCGTGGCAAATTGCCGCACTCTGAGTTCATTGCAGCATTTTGCTGCGGGAAGCGGGCAAAATCGAGACAGTGTCGGGGGAAATCAATGGCGGGAATTGCGGCACGCTGCTTGCATTGACGATTTTCCGGAGTCGCGTGACATTGGCCCGCCCCGCGACTCCAGCGACAGGCCGCGGGTGCGACCCTTTCGGGGTTCGTGCCCCGGCCTGTTGACGTTTTGTTCAGGGAATAATCAGGAACAGTCCGACGACGGCCGCCGTCTGCATGACCACGGCTTCGTTGTTCCAGGGAATCTGATAGTGTTTCTTCGGCGCTGGTTCGCCCGGTCGATAGTAGCCCAGAGCGTACTGCTTTGAGTGCACGGGATTGATCACCATCTGGTAAGGCAACCCGACCAGCTGGCCGGCGAACAGGCCCGTTGACACAAATGGCTGGACGATTGGATGATAGGCATGGCCGTAGCGTTCAAGGGCGGGATCTTCAAAATACAGCGGGTAGTGATAGAAGTTGGTGGGCGCCCACTGGAGCACCGCGGGGCTCATCTTTCGCGCGACATATTCGCCTTTATCGAGTCGGGAGTCGTAGTCTGATGGCAGTTGCGTGGCATCGATGTCGCGGAGCGCGTAGCTGAGGGAAGGCTTGATTGTGCGGATGTCGGTTTTCAGGCGCTGGCTGGATTCGGGCCGCTCGTCCTGTGACTGCTGAAGGTGAACAGCAGGAGCGACTTCGGGGGCGAGTACTGCGACGGGACTGGCGTCGAACACGTCCACCTGCGGTTCCGGCGTTTGTTCCCAGGTGTGTCGCTTTACAAACCGCCGGAGGGGGCCTTCGTGGGACGGGGCCTGTCCCTCGCGAACATGCCGTCGTGCGAAGAGGTCGCCGGCGCTTTCGAACGGGGCGACGTCGTTAACTCCGTCAAGCATCTCATCGAGATGCGACTGCCAGGCCTGTCCGAGCGATTTTTCGCGCGGCTGGTCGGCAGTGGCGGTCAAACCGGCCAGCGAGCAGCCCATTGCAGCGGCGAACAGGCTGCAGCAGATTTTGCTGAACAACGTGGTTGGCGAGGCAGGGCACCCGCTAGGATTGTTCGACGGAGTAATTCGGGGCTTCCTGAGTAATTGCGATGTCATGTGGATGATTCTCCCTGACCGATGCCGCGGAAATCTCGATAAAACGAGCTTTTTCGCGGAGCTCCCGTACGGTCCTTGATCCGACATATCCCATGCCGGAACGCAGTCCGCCTGTGAGCTGAAACATCAGCGGCTGCAGAGCACCTTTGTAAGGCACACGGCCCTCCACACCCTCCGGCACCAGTTTGGACTGGTCAGCCGCAGCGGCATGGCCCTGCCGATAGCGTTCACTGCTTCCTCGCACCATCGCTCCAAGTGAACCCATACCGCGGTAGCGCTTGAAGCTTCGGCCCTGGAAAAGAATCATTTCACCGGGACTCTCATCAACTCCCGCCAGCAGGCCGCCAATCATTACCGTTGACGCGCCGGCCGCCAGAGCTTTTGTGATGTCGCCACTGAAACGAATCCCTCCATCTGCGATAATCGGAATATCGGTTCCTGACAGCCCCTTCGCTGCATTCGAAATTGCCGACAATTGCGGAACACCGATCCCGGAAATGATGCGGGTAGTACAGATTGACCCGGGGCCAATCCCGACTTTCACTGCATCTGCTCCGGCCTCTGCCAGCGCTCGCGCACCGGCTTCCGTGGCCACATTACCTGCAATTACCTCGATCTGCAGTCGCCGTTTGATCTCCCGCACCGTTTCGATGACGTTGCGGGAATGACCGTGAGCACTGTCAACAACCAGAACATCCACGCCTTTTTCCACCAGCTGGGCTGCTCTGTCAAGGTCAAAGACTCCGACTGCTGCCCCGACCCTGAGTCGGCCTCGGGAGTCCTTCGAGGCCCGCGGAAACTGCAGGTTCTTGTCGATATCGCGGATTGTGATGAGTCCTTTGAGCTGAAAATCTTCATCGACGAGCAGCAGCTTCTCGACTTTGTTCTCCAGCAGAATCCGCTCCGCCCGCTCCAGACTGGTATCTTCTGGAGCGGTGACGAGGTTGTCCTTTGTCATCACTTCGGCCACAGGCCGCTCACGCGATTCCAGAAACCGGAGATCGCGTCGAGTAAGGATTCCCACCAGACGGCCGTTGACGGTAATCGGGACACCGCCGATGTTTCGTTCGTCCATTAGGCGAGCGGCTACGCCGACCGGGGTTTCCGGGGGAAGTGTGACAGGGTCCACAATCACCCCGTGCTCGCTGCGTTTCACGCGATCGACCTGCATTGACTGCTGTTCGACCGTCATATTCTTGTGGATGATCCCGATGCCTCCCAGCTGAGCCATCGCGATGGCCATGTCGCTTTCGGTGACAGTGTCCATCGGACTGCTGATGATGGGAGTATTCAGGCTGATGCTTCGTGTCAGCTGTGAGCCGATATCGACTTCGGACGGCATGATGTCGCTGTAGCCTGGCTCCAGCAGCACATCGTCGAACGTCAGGCCTTTGTAAACAATCTTGTCCTGCATCGCTTATTCTCCCTCGTCGCCTGTTTCGTCGTCCGTTTCTTCGTCCACATCTGCGGACGGGAAATCTTGTGAATCCGCACCGGAACCTGACTGCGCGATCAGCTCGCACAGTCCGTTGGCCACTTGAATCAATGCGTCGGGGCCCAGCAGTTCTGCGCGGTCTTCGCCGCGCATTCCGAGTTGTTCGAGCAGGCTGTCGACCTGAGTTTTCTCGATTTGTCTTCGATACATTCCCGCGAGCACTCCGCGGATGTGTTTGCGTCGCTGGCTGAAGAGTCGCCGGAGGAGGTCCTGGAAGAATCGGCGATTGGTGATTCGAGCAGCCGCGGGGGCATCCCGCCAAATGCTTACGATTGCCGAATCCACCCTGGGTCGTGGCCAGAAGACTTTGGGGCCGAGTCGTCGCAGCACCCGAACGGTCGCCTGTGACTGGATCCAGACGGAGAGCGCGCCGTAACCGGCCTTGCCAGCTTCCGCGGACATTTTTTCTGCAAGTTCCCACTGAATTGTGCACACCATTCGCTCCCATGGCAGGTCTGATGCCATGAGATTTGAGATGACTGGAGTGCCGACACTGTAGGGCAGGTTTGCGATCAGTTTGAGTCGTGAGCCGGGGATGGCTGCGAGGTGCTGGGAGAGCAGGGTGGTGACGGCCGGGGCAAGCGTATTTTTGTTCTTCAGGATGTCTTCGTTCACCAGCGTCACATTCCGGCAGCCCTGGACTGCCTCAGCAGCCAGCGCGGACATGTTTCGGTCGATGTCCACGGAGACCACGTGACCGGCTCCCCGTGCCAGAAAGGCGGTCATTCCCCCGGTACCGGTGCCAACCTCGAGGACCACATCCTGAGGTCCGGGATCACCATGCCGCACGACAAATTCGATCAGATTGACGTCGATCAGGAAATTCTGACCGAGATCTCCGCGCGGATTCAGGCCATGCTGGCGGAACAGTTCCAGCAGATGCGATCGAGTCTGACGCTGCACGTCCTTCATGAATTCGCCATGCCTTCCGCCGGCGAACCGGAAAGAATTCCTGCAGGAATGCCGGGCACAGAGAGCCGGCCCTGGAGCAAGTGATCGACATACTTGCCAAGAATGTCGTTCTCGATGTTGACAACATCGCCGGTACAACGCAGCCCGAGCGTGGTCACTGCCAGCGTGTGCGGGATCAGTGCGACGGAAAAACGGTCGCTGAGTACGGTTACCACCGTCAGACTGACTCCGTCGATTGCCACGGAACCTTTGGGTACGAGCAGCCGCAGTTGCGCGGCCTGGGGATGAAACCAGATGACGACCCAGTCACCGTCGCGATCCACAGCACCGACGAGGGCCGTGCCGTCCACGTGACCCTGGACGAAATGTCCTCCGAGTCGAGCGTCTGCGCGGAGGGATCGTTCGAGGTTGACGCGGCTGCCGATCTGGAGCTTCCCGAGATGAGTTTTGGAAAGTGTCTCGAGCCCGGCTTCGAAGTCGAGTGCCTGATTGGCACAGGCGACCACCGTGAGGCAGCAGCCGGAGATTGAGATGCTGTCTCCGAGTCGGATCTCGGAAAGGTTGAAACAGTTGCTGTCCGGCACGATCGACAGTCGCAAACCTGCCGGGAGTGGCTGGATTGCCGAAACTGTTCCCTGTCCTTCCACAAGCCCGGTAAACATGCCGCCTCAGTACGCAACAAGCAAAATTCCCTGAGAATCGCAGGGCCGTTTTCGCAGCCGCGTCACCCCGGTGGGGACTGCAGCGAGCGTTGTTGCGGGAGAAGTTTAGCAGCGAGCGGATGCAATGCACACCCTTTCATTCCATTTTCGCTGGAACTTTCCCAGCGTCGCCATCTGGGAAAACCTCTTAAGATCAAACCCGAGTTTCATTTGACTTCACTCGTACCACCAGGATAATCCGGACTGGCAGGCTGGAAAAGCTGCGCAAGGATTGATCCCCGGAAAAGCGGCCCTGCAAAGTCCCGGCTTCCGCCGGACATACCCCGGACCGACTACCCACTGCCGACTACCCACTGCTGATTATAGCTCACGGCCTTCTCCATAAGGTTCCCCAATGAAAATCGCCGCTGCTCGTCTGCTGGCTGCCTGCTGTCTGCTTGTCGCCACCAACACAACTCATGCATGCTGTCTCTGGCCGTTCTGCGGTTGGGGCATGGGATACGGCCCGGCCTACCCGATGGCCCCGCAGGCCTGGGGCGGCTATTCAACCTATTATACTCCCTGGTACGCTGCTCCCGCCTACCCGGCATGGAACGGCTGCTGTCCAACTGCCTGCTGCGACCCCTGCAACAACTGCTCAACGGGAGCCTGTGGCACGCCTGCTCAAAACAGTCCGGGCACATCGGGCAGCCTCAAGCCAAAAACAGATCCTGCCTTCCAGAACCGTCGCTCACTCCCGGCCACCGACGACGTCGCTCCCTCGAGCCGCACGCTCCCACCCGTCGAAAACCTGGACCAACCCGTTGATACGGCACCAGGCGATACCTTTACTCCCACGCCACCCGCCCGTCGCCAACCCGCCGCTCCGGCGGACAGCTTTGGTGCTCCTGCTGATAGTGCCGACCCCGCTGAACCTGTTCCCTTCGACACCAACGAATCCATCTCCAACAAACCTCCAGTCTCCGATCCGAACGACCCCGCTCCTGCCCAACCGGCCGACGAGCCACTTCCTCCGTCTGACAGCTTCAGCACCCCGGGTTCTACCGACAACCAGCCCGCCGGCACCGGCTCGCAAACCCGCCGTACCCCAGCCTCCAGGTCCTCTCAACTCACCGAAGTCGTCGCCCCCAAAAGGCTCGCGACCAGTACGCGTGTTTCCACCGGCGGTTCCGTCAGCAAACCCAACACGAACGCCGGCCGCGATCGTCTTCGCTGGATCTCCAATCCCGCCCCGGAAACCCACGTGCGGCTCTGATCTGCTAAATCCTGCAGATTGCACTGTTGACCTTGTTGTGCCCCCGCATACACTCCGGGCATGACGCGACAGGAAATTACCAAAGACTTCCACAGGCTCCTCCTGGCAGCTGCCCGGCTGACCCAGGACGTAGAAGCCGCTGCGCTCGTCGTCATTGCCGAACAACCGCTCGAATTTGCAAAGCTGCGACCTGCCGACGCGTCCTTTCGTGTCATTGTGGCCTCTGACCAGAAAGACGTTCTCGAAGCCGCTAAGCGGGAAGACGTGGACGTTATCAGCATCCAGCACGAACCCCAGACACGCCAATTCCAGGTCTCTCAGGTCCTGCTCGAAGCCATCGCCGACGAGCTGCTGCAAACCGGTGACGTCGCCGTCGTCGTCTACTCAGCCTTCGAAAAAGATGTGTGCGACACCGCCACAGTCGTTCATCTGGCCGAACAACTTTCTCGACTCACCTCCCGCGATCTCCAGCGGCTTGAAACCAAAGTTCCCCTCGAAACACTTCGCATTGTTGTGGATCTTGCGTGCGAGATTGGTCGCGAAGGTCGCGAAGGTAAACCCGTGGGGACACTCTTTGTTGTTGGAAACCACCGCAAAGTGATGGAGCTGTCCACCGAACAGGTGCACGATCCATTCCGCGGCTACCCTCGCTCAGAACGATCGATCCGTAACCCGCGTGTTCGTGAAAGCATCAAGGAGCTGGCTCAGATCGACGGCGCCTTTGTGATCTCTTCTGACGGCATTGCCATCGCCGCGGGCCGCCACCTCCGCGCCTCGGCAGACGGCCTGACACTTTCAAAGGGACTTGGTTCCCGGCACTGGGCTGCGGCGGAAATCTCTCGCGCCGCCGGTGCCATCGCCATCGCAGTCTCCGAATCCACGGGAACCGTCCGCGTCTTCCAGGACGGTCGCATCGTGCTCCGCATCGAACCCATGCGGAACGCCATGAAGTGGCACGATGTCTCCTCCGAAGCTCAGGTCGACTGACTCCATGCCAGCCCGCGCTGCCGCTCTGCAAATGTCCCTGCTCGGTACCGCGCTGCTTATCACGGCTGCTGCCTTTCCCATCTCCAGGCAACTCGCCTTCGATCAGACGATCGAATCGTTCTTCCCCCCGCAGCACCCGGACATTCTGCAACTGCAGCGGACTCGCGAGGACTTTGGAGGTGATGAATTCGTCATCGTTGCCTGGCAACAACCGGAACTTCTGCAGAAAAATGCGGACGGCGGTTACGATGAACTCACTCCCGCTGCCGCCAGTGCCATCAGCAGCCTCTCCGCGAAACTCTCTGCACTCCCGGGCATCGATGGACCACGCACCCGGGATCTGCAGAAACTTCTCGACGCCTCGCTTCGCAGTCGGAACAGTCGCGCAGCGATGCTGAAGATCTTTCAGGGATTGCTCATCGGGCCCGATCAGCAGACCACCGCAGTTATTCTTCAGCTCCTTCCTCCCGAACGCTCAGGCATCCCGCGTGCTGCAGCGATCCGGCAGATTCGTCAGGTCGCACAGCAATCAGGACTCAACCCGTTTGTGGCGGGTGAGCCTGTGCAGGTGCAGGAGATGTTTGATCTGGTCGAGCGAGACGGGCAGGTGCTGTATTTTGCCTCACTGGGTGTGCTCGCCCTGATGCTGCTGCTGATCTTCCGCAGCTTCCGCTGGGTTGCCGCCCCGCTGTTGATCGTTGTTGGCTCAGTGCTCTGCACCCGCGCTACCCTCGTGCTTGCCGGAGCCAGGCTCAGCATGGTCAGTTCCATGCTGAATTCGATGGTCACCATCATCGCGATTGGCACAAGCACGCACGTGATCGTGCACTATCGCGAACTGCGTACTGCTCGTGGCCTGACACCGGCCGAAGCCTGCCGACAGACTCTTCGCGAGCTCTGGCATCCGGTGTTCTGGACGGTGGTCACCATCGCTGTTGGTTTCGCAGCGCTGCTGGTATCTGAAATCGTCCCTGTGCGTTCCTTCGCCATCATGATGACACTCGGCACACTCATGACACTGCTTCTGACCCTGCTTGTCATGCCTGCGGCGCTCGCTGGAGGAAAGCAGGTACCCGTCCCGGGGCGAGTCGCACTCGAAGACCATCTTGATCGGTCTCTCAGCCGTGTTGCCCGTTTCATCGATCAGCACCCGCGACGTGCCACCATCGTCTGTTTTCTGATTCTTGCAGTGACCACACCCGGATTGCTGCTGATGCAGGTTGAAACGGACTTCAGTCGCAACTTCCGGGAATCTTCGCCTGTCCTGAAGGCACTCCGTTTCGTCGAATCGACCCTTGGTCCGGCTGGCACATGGGACGTTTCCTTCGATGTTCCCACGCCGCTCACACCCCTGTTTATTGACCGCATTGATGAACTCACGGACAAGCTTCGCAGCCTCGCAAAAAACGGCCTGCCGCTCGAAGTTATTTCACTCAGCGATGCCCTGAATGTCCCACCACGACTTGGCACCTCCACCAAACGACTCGAGCTGATTCGTCGTCGCCAGCCTGACCTGGTCAACAGCTTCCACAATACCCGCAATCACCGTATGCGGATCGTGCTGCGATCACCCGAACAGCAGACCACTGATCTCAAGCTGGATCAGATCCAAAGTGTTCGGTCAGTGGTTGCCACCCACTTCCGTGAACTCGAACAGGAACTTGCCACGGCATCTGCCGACTCCGCTGACCCGGCACCCGAGGCTGCTCCCGGCAGTCAATGGCAGGCTCGCGAATCCGCCACGGGCCTGTTCGTGCTGATGGCTCGAATCATCGACAGTCTGCTGGCAGACCAGTTCCGCAGCTTTCTCTGGGCTTCTCTTGGGACTATGCTCTGCACGGCCGCTGCATTTCGCAGCCTGAAGATCGGGCTCATTTCCCTCGTCCCGAACGTCTTTCCAATCGCGGTCGTCACCGGACTGCTGGGACTTTTGCATGTGCCCGTCAATATCGGTACGGCGATGATCGCCAGCGTCTCCATGGGCTTCACCTGCTCCGTGCACTACATTGCCGTTTTTCAGGCGGCTCTTCCCCGAGTGGGACTTTCTGCGGCGCTCGAAGAGGCGCAGGCAGGAGTCGGCAAGGCGGTAGTTCTCGCTCACATCGCCCTTGTCGCAGGGTTTCTGGTGCTGACCGCCTCCGAATTCATTCCGCTGGTTTATTTCGGAGCACTGCTCAGTCTTTCCATGATCGGCGGACTGATCAGTGATCTTGTGATGCTGCCGCTGCTGCTGCGCTGGACGACTCCTGTTCCTCCCGGCCCTCCCGCCGCGGCACAGTCACAAACCCCTCAGCCCGCAGCACCCGTTCACCCATGAATCGATAGGCTGCCAGCATTCCTCCACGCGCAACGCTGTAGTCGAGGCAGGCAAGGTTTGCAGCCAGCGGCGCTGGTTGCCTGTCTGCCAGCCAGTAGTGTCCGAAGAACAGGGGAGGGGCGTCTGCAGGGTAGGGGCAGGGGCGTACGGCAGCAGGAACCGCCACTGCTCTCAGCTCTGCATGTTCCACCGCCGGAAACAGGTACTGGGCACAACTTGCTGCCCCAGGCTCCTCGTACCATCGAATCCGAGCTCGTCCCCGGGAATGACCTTCGCGATCCAGTAATCGCACGCCTCCAGGAAGCTGCACCTCGGGGCCCTTCAAGACCCGCTCCACCGCCCCAAACAATTCGTCACGCGTATCGAAAGCCCGCCGCAAATAAGCCGGACTCAGCCAGCCCTCTGCTGCTGCCTGATCTGCCATCATTTGCAGCCCGGCCGGGTCCCAGCAGGCGTGAACAGCTCGCAGCTTTCCAAGATCAAGACTGGCGGGCAATCTCCGGAACCATTCGAGGGCTCCGGTCAGATCGGACGTGTCCAGCTGCTTGAGTGTGGCTGAGTGCTGACGAACGTTTTGCTCGGTTCGCGGGCGGAGCCAGTCACCCTCGATTTCAGGGTGCGGAGTGTGAAATGCCAGAGCATTCAATTCGTGGTTGCCCAGCACCGCCAGGGCTGCGTCATTCTCCCACATACTCTGGCAGATTTGCACCACATCGCGAATTCGCGGACCGCGGTCGATGAAGTCACCACAAAAGAGCACCCGCCGGTGCGAATGCCGATATACCCCGTGCTGCTCGCGATATCCCAGCAGCTCCAGAAGCTGCACGAGCTCGTCGGCACACCCATGAATGTCGCCAATCACGTCATACATCAATTGTCCTTTTCCTGAAAACTGAGTTATAATCGGTGGAACCAGAGCTGTCGCTCTTTCCTGCCAGGATTCCCGATGACCGAGCCGGACAACACTCCTGAAACTGCCGCTCGGCCGCCAGTCCGTCGCCGCAGATCCTCCATTCCCGTACCCCCGCCCGCCGCTCCGCTTCATCCGGAATTCACGGTCGAAACACCGGCTGCGTCAGAAGACGATGAAGGTGCCGGGAAAGTGGTTGACGCCCTTTCCACCTCTGCCGCGGTCAGCTTCTACAGTTCGCTCACCTTTCACCTCTTCATCTGGCTCGCCGCACTGATTCTCCTGCCCCTGCTTGGTTTTGACCTCACAGAACTGCTCACCGAGGAACAGCCGCCCCTGCAGGCGGCGCTCGGCGACGAAGAAGTACTCGATGACGCCGCCCGCTTTGAGGTCACCGCCGACCTGCCCAGCTCAAACGTCACCGCGTCCGCCAGCCCCGAACAGCTCGCCGCACGCCTGCAGGTCTCCGATGCCGCATGGCTGAAATCATCCGTTGATGACATCTGGAGCAGCACCAATGCCTCGCGCGGTGAGGCCGCGGACGCCACCAGCGGCTCCGGTGTTCTTCTCAAGGTCCCGGAAGGTGGACTCGCAGTCACCAAAGGCAGCTTCACCGCCTTCACCATCCCAGCTAAACCCGTCGAAAAACAGGCCTATCTGATCGTCATCGAGGTCAAACTTCCCGATGGTGTGAAAACTTATCGGGCATCAGATCTCAGTGGCAAAGTCAAAGGCAGCGACGGCTACGAACAGAAACTCCCGGTCGATAGCCGCTTTCCTTCCGCCGCCCGATACCCTTCCAAAGGCAAAATTCTGCAACTCGAATCCAACACGTCCCTCGATGTCGAATCCAATCGCGCTCAAATCATCATCCGCATTCCCGGCGGTGCTCGCCAGGTCCGGGATCAGATCTCCATTCGCTCGAAACGGCTTCGCGAATCACAGGAGCTGGAGTTGATCTTCGAATAACCCGCTGCACACCTTGTCGCGTTTTCTGGAGTGATTCAGAGAACTTCAGGGGCTGAAGGGGGGCTGAAGGTCAATGGCAGTCACTTTGTCACCTTTCGCTCTGCGAAAGGACCTCCGGGGCCGTTCTTTCGCGGAGCGAAAGACGACTATCGCAGCCCCCGACGGCGAAAGCGACTGCTATTGGGCTGATGGTGCATGGGAGGCTGAAGGTGCATGGCACCTGAACGCGGGAAATGTTTACCTGACATCAACAAACCGCGAAATCAGGGGGCGGTGCGTCTCGAGTTGTTTTTCAAGTGGTTTAGTGGTGCTTCCGCTCCCTGAAATTCGCGGCCTGATTGTGGGCTTATTCGACCGGCTCGGCTGGCCTCGTATCTGCGTCAGGAACTTCTGGCATTACGGGACGCGCCTGGGGATTGCGATGGAACTTTGCAAACTCAGGGCTGACTTCTGCTTCTGGTCCCAACACCCACGTCAGGCCTGCGGGCGTCGGCAGAGGAATCAGACCAAGCATGACTCGTGTTTCCGTCCACGCCGAAACCCGCCCTGACAGAGTGCTTACAATTACGCGATCCGTGCGATCGTTAAAGATCCGGATATCGGAGTCTGCAAGTCGCTGCTTCCCAAGGATCTCCGCGGTTTCTTGATTGATCGCCAGAATCGAACCGTTGCGGTCCACGCAGTAAACCGAGTTATCGGTGAATGCCAGTACCTTAGTAATCCCGTCGACCTTCCATGGCTCTACACGAGTTTCTGTGCGACCACTGATGGTCTGCGGAGGAAACGACTGCAGTACCACGTCGCCGGATTCCTCCACAGACGCACGCACAGGGGCCACCTGAGCAGCGACGTCGATACCAGCAAGATTGTAGTCACGAATCTTCCACGAGGGCATGTCCGGGTGTTCCAGATCAAGCTTCAGGTAGAGCAGGTCATTGGGCTGGAAACTGGTGAAGTTGAGAACCAGTTGTTTGCGATCCGGGCTGAGTGCTGAAGAGCTGAGCCCAGTCGTCTCACTGCCGTTGCCCAGCGAATCGAAGGAGGCCACCGCCGGGTCATCCGCAGAAGCTGTGAATGTCAACGGAGTTCGCGTCAGGTCGAGGGTCAATGAACGCACTTCCTGGCCGGCAGACCGATTTGCGATCTTCAGCGGCTGAAAACTGGTGAAGCCTTCGATTGCGACTTCCACGGCAGCACCGTAGGCTCGGAGTTCGCCTTCGCGTGGCTGCGAATGCGACAGCACGACTCCGGTGCCGAAACGTTTTGGGGCCGCGTCGCCTGTGCGAACATCCAGTTTCGCAAGAACTCCATTTTCCATCAGCAGGAACAGATCGCTGCCGGAGGTGAACATGGGATGACGCACTGCACTGTGCAGGCCAAGGCTCCACAGGACATTTCCGCTGCTTCGCAAATCCACGGAAAACAAGCGTCCGTCGGACGTTGCAGCGAACAGCGTTTCCGCGTTTTCTCGTTTTGAAAGGAGCGTTTCAGTGCTGCTGGCACTTCGTGTCAGCACCTGAAATCTTGCTTTGCCGGCGCGAGCCCCGAACATGTCCAAAGCAAACACATTTCCGACTGCTGTTGCAAACGCGATGCGATCGTCTCCGACTGTCAGACCGTTGCGGATGTCCTCTCCGGCCACAAACCGCCACTGCTCGGCGCGCCAGACATCTTTAGGAAGTGTTCCCAAACGCCCAAATCGCTCAAGGATGTCCACGTCGTAGGAAACGACGGAACCATCCAGCAGCGGTACAAAGATCCAGCGGACAATTCGAGTGAGCCCACCCCGGACTACCTCGCGACGCACCAGCAGCGGGGCACTGGATGCCATCTGCGGCAAACGCCATGAGAACAATCGCTTTCCGGAAAACTTGGCAAACACATTCAGTGTCGGGCCACAGACGATACAGACGAGCTCTCGGTCGGTTACTGCCGGAAGGCTGACGTCATCAGGAGTACCGACCTGTGTGCTCCAGTACTCGCGGCCGTTCTCTGCATTCAGGACCGTGACCAGACCCCGCATCGACTGAGCAACCACGACGTACTCGTCAGAGGTCACCCAGGCTGTCTTGTCGTTGCGCTGGTTGAGCACTGCCTGTGCATCCCAGAGCTTTTTCAGGGATGGCATCGAAACGATGAGCGGTCCGGTGCCTGCGGAGGCCGACGGGATCGCTTCGGCGGGGGCTTGAACTGCCGCATCGTCCTGAGCTGCAGTGATGCTGCTGGAAAGGCTGTACAGAAACAGCAGCAGAGTAATTCTGAACGGGCTGTTCATCACACAATGTCCCCGGAAGAGATTCCAGCAAAGAATGCAGCAATGCCGCTCCCTGACATTCTGCGCGCAACATCGACCGTTTGGAACACATTTCCTGCACGATCCATCGTCCGCCCCAATTCCACTCCAACAGAAAACTCCCCGACCGCCTGGACGGAATAATCTGCCAGCCGCTGATTGCCCCGCGTTCTCCGCAGCCTCCTCCCAGGTCAATCCATCCGTTTATCTGACAGCATCCTTACAAGTCGCCCGTTCAGAATCCCAGGCCCTCACCAGACAGGCATCCGGTCTGCACTCGCCCGCCCCTGACGTCAAAAATACTCGGGAATCGATCAACCCACGCCGCATTCGCGCCGGGGCAATACTGTCTTGCATTCCCTTCGACGGCTGCGACCCCGGGAATTCGAGCTGATAATACGCAGGAGTGCAGGAAGGATGCTCCGGGGCAGGTCAGGTCCTGAACACAGAGAAACATGTTGAATTTCTGAGCAGCCGCGGCCATCAGGAGCGAATCAGACTGGCCTTTGCAGGCCTTGAGTGCAATTCCGGAATAACCCTGCTCCCGAGCAAGCAGCAGGGATTCGTAGGAGACCAGCGCTTCGTCGATCACCACCGGACGAATTGCCGCCGCCGCGTGCATCTTTGGAGCATTCGCGGCCGCCAGATTACGACTGGTGGGCTGTTCTATGTACTGAATTCTGTCAAATGCCCGAACATTCCCGTCCCGGACTCGCCGCAAAAACTCCACCACGTATTCCGCACTGCTGCACTTCTCGTTGAAGTCGCAGGAGTAATACCAGGATTCGCAGCCACGGAGCGATTGAGCTGCTGCAGCCACCGATTCCACAGCAAGAACACGGGCAACGTCCCAGTCGAGCTGATCACCGGCCAGTTTGATCTTCAAATGCGTCAACTCGTCCGCCGCTATCCACTCACCCAACGTCATCGGCAGCCGGTCGTCAGGACGCGAAACGACCTCGTCCTCAGTCAAGGGATCGAGAGCCCCGACCAGATGGTAAAGGGGGAGGGAGGCGACGGGAGCCCGCAGGGTGTATTGGTCAAGATATTCCCCCACAAACCGTTCGTCGAGCCAGGCACTCAGATCACGGTTGCAGTACTCGGATGTCAGCACATCAAAGCTGTTACGGCCCAGCGCGCGCCCAAAGCCGTCATGGATTGCTGCGTCAAAAGGGCTGGCCGCCACCAGCTGTGCGAGCGGTGGCAGAGATTCGCTGAAGCCCAGACTTTGTGGTACCTCTTTCGCAAGCTGGCCCATGATCGAATGGAGCTGCTGAGAAATTTCCAGAGGATGGCCTGCCTCGAGCGGGTCTCCGGCCAGACGATCACAAAGCCGCCTGCAAAACGTGAGCATTGCCTGCTCGGTCTGGTCAGGGCTGAGTTCTGTCGAGGGCCATGCCCAGACGTTTCCGCAGGGCATGCTGCCGCGGCCCTCAGCAACACGGCCTCCGCGTGTCACTACCTGCATCCGGACATTCATCAACCAGCCACTGCTGACGATGCGGCCGCCAAACTTGAGCGGTGCACGGTACGGCACTCGCTCGAATTCCACTGACGGCCTGCATTCCACAAGATCAGTCTGCAGCTGAGTCACCATGCGCCCGTTGCTCCGTTTGATTTGTTAACACTCGTCAGGGCGCCGGAGCAGCCGTGCAGACAAACTCCAGTCTTGCACTTACCTTGCCATCCACCGAAACCTTGCCCTTCAGGTAAAACGCGTTCGACACCCGCTCCGTCAATTCCACTTCGATCTCGATCGTTTCACCGGGTCTGAGCATTCGGCGGAACTGGACGTTGTTGACCCGAGTCACGACCGGAACTTCGTTTGTTCCTGTGGGTACAAGACGCGAGATCAGAACGGCTCCGGCCTGGAAGCAGGATTCACATTGAAGGACGCCCGGAAAGACAGGGAAATTCGGGTAATGACCCTGGAAAACCGGCAGCTGCTCGCTGAGGTGCTTTCGAGCCACAATCCGACTTGATGACATTTCCGTCACCTCGTCGAGCCACAAAAACGGATCCCGGTGCGGTATGCACTGCTCGATTTCAGCTCTGTTCACTGCGACTCCTTTTGACACACTGCTCCATAAACCGCAAACCCGCAACCCGCAAACCCAAAACCGAACACTGAAAACTGAGGCCTTCAAACCTCAATCTTCAGTTCTTCAATTTTCCGGTACAGGCTGGAGAGTCCGAGTACGAGCCGTCGGGCCGCTTCTTTCTTATCGGGGCATTGACGGAGCACCCGTGTGATGTGCAGACGTTCGTAGTGCCGCAGCGCGAGTCGAAGGTCGTCGGTATCCGGGAGTGCAGCGGCGCCACCGAGCAGATCCGGGGGGAGGTCGGCGGGAGTGATCTCTTCGCCTTCGCACATCATGACAGCTCGCTCGATCGCGTTGTCGAGCTGCCGCACGTTGCCCTTCCAGTGGGCGGCCATGAGCGTGCGAATGGTGTCGCTTGTGGCACCGGTGACCCGCTTGCCCATTGCTTCCCGGTGCCGCACGATGAAGTATTCGACAAGTTCCGGGACGTCGTCCAGACGTTCGCGGAGGGATGGAATTCGGATTTTCACGCCGTCAAGGCGATAGAAGAGGTCTTCCTGGAAGTGCCCGTCTGAAACTTCCTGGCTGAGTTCTTTGGCGGTGGCGGCGATGATTCGAGCCTGCACCTTGACGGGTCGCGATCCTCCTGCTGGAGTGACCTCGGAATACTCGATTGCGCGGAGAATTTCTGACTGAGTTCCCGCGGGGAGCATTGAGACTTCGTCGAGGAAAACGGTGCCACTTCCAGCGGCCACCAGAGCGCCATCCTGGCCGTCGCCCGTACCAAACAGCTGGGCCTCAAGGAGTTCGACCGGCCGGGTCCCGCAGTTGATAGCCATGAACTGGTCGTCGCGGTTGGGTCCGGCAATGTGAATTTCGCGAGCAAACAGTTCTTTGCCGGTTCCAGTTTCTCCGACGAGCAACACATTGGAATTGGTCGCAGCAACCTTGCGGATCGTCTTGAGCAGGTCCTGGACAATGGTGCTGGAGCCGACGACCTGGTCAAAGCCTGCGCTTCTGGTGAGATCCTTGCGGAGCCGCTGGTTCTCGCGGAAGAGGTCCTGGAATTTGAAGAGCCGCTGCATCCGTTTGACAAGCTCTTCGAAACGCACCGGCTTTACCAGATAATCAAATGCGCCGGCTGTGAATGCCTCGACCGCGTTTTCCACTGTCGCGTAGGCAGAGATGATCATGACAAACATCGCCGGATTGATGCGGTGCAACTGTCGCAGGACCCGAACACCGTCACCGTCCGGCAGCTGAATGTCGCAGATGCCGACATCGAAATCACGTTCCTGAGCGGTGCGGATGGCCTCTGCCGCTGTGGGGGCGGTCCGCACTTCAAAGCCTTCACCCATCAGGAATTCAGCCAGCGTCTCACGAATGATGGGCTCGTCTTCAACAATTAACACCGATTTACGCTGTGCGATGGTCCCGGACACTTGCTTTCACTCCGATGGTCAAATAATGCCCTCTTGGGCTGAATGCGGTTGCGACTGGCCCGTATTGTAGCGAAAAATCGGGCAGGGACGACTGCCTTGATCGCGAACAGCTGCAGATCCGGGGCAAATCACTGCAACGGCCGAACAATCCCACCGGATCGCACCGTTGTTCCTGGAATTGGGAAATTGCAGTGCGGGGAGCGGGGGAACACCGCGACAGTCAGAAGGATGCGCCGTGGCCTGCAGACTGGGACAAGGTACTCAGCGCCGCGAGTCGTTTCGTAGAGCGAAACGCGACTTTGGCACCCTCAGAGCATACTTGTCAGCAGCAGCCGCAGTTTTCGCAGCTCCCGCAGCCGGTCTTCGCCACTGAGCGTCTTCGGGAAGAGGTCAACGCTCATCGTCCGGCGGTAGTTGTGTTGCCGCAGGAATGTAATCAGGCGATTGTAATCGACCTCACCCAGTCCCGCCGGAACCTGCAGCTCAGACCTGGATGTGTCGCGAAGATGCACGTGCAGCACGTGCGGGAACACCACATCAAAATCCACCACCCCGCCAGGACGGCAGATGAAATAGCTGGGGTCGAGCGTAATTCCAACGCCTGGTGCGGCCTGACAAAGCTCGACTGCCGTGTGCGGATCGTCGCTGAGCCGTCCGGCTTGTGTGAGGATTGCAAGGCGAACTCCGGCCTTATGACAGATCGCCTGACAATCCCTCAGCCTGTCGACTTCGGAATTAAAGGGTGTTCCCCGAGGTGAAGACTCGATTGTCAGCTGGGCAACTCGCAGATGCCTTGCCAGATTGACCACACCTTCGAAAACTGACCGATCGTTTTGTCCCTCAAGAAACACACTGGATGCGGCCAGTCGAGAGGCTTCCTTCATGTGCAGAGCCACCGATTCAGGGTCAGCGATCACCTTTGACGGCTTCAGCTGATCGAGTCGCTCGTCCAGACAAAGTTCCACACTGTCAAACCCCAGTTCCTGCAGTTGAACGCAGGCATCGGAGAAGGAGAGATCCCACAGACTTCGTGTGGAAGCAGCCAGTTGCACAGTAATACTCCGTTCGACAAAACAACCATCCGGACAGGCCCGTTTGATTAATTGCGGACTGTATGCCGCACCCACCGATTCCGCAAGATCTTCCGGATTTCCGCAAATTTCTGCATCCAGTCGCACGGATCCTGCAGGATTCAACGCCTGATCTGCCGATAACGAATCTGAGGTCTGTGTGGCGTGCCGCGGAGATTGAACTGCGGGCAGCCAGCGAAATTTCGGGGGGGAACCAATTCATGCAGCGATCAACTGTTGCCATTCTGTCTTCATTTGCCCTGTGCTTCGTGGTGTCCGGGTGCGCGTCAACCACACCGGACATTCGCGGCCAGGGGCCCGGTGAATGGGTTTCCGGTCCCAACACCGCTCCCTGCCCTCAGTGCCAGAATTCCCACGGCGGTCATATGATGGCCGGTGGGTACTGCCCTCCCGGTGCGCACGCTCAGGGGAACTGCAACCTGCCATTCGTTCCCGTGCACCGCAACTTTCACACCTATTCAGTGCCTGACGGGCTGATGTATCCGCCGGAAAATCAGCCGCCAGCGCTGTACCAGTATCCGTACTACACGCTCCGTGGGCCGACCGACTTCTTCCAGAAGTAGTCTGAGTCCGGTCAATCGCGTACACGCCGCTGCCACCCAGGCCGCCCGACTATCAGGCGGCCTGGGTTGGTTCGCGCTGGTCACCGTCCTCCGCCTCCGCTAAGCTCCGCCAACCCACAGGGATCGCGTTTCGCAGGCGTCGATACGGAGAACTTCCAATGCTCAGGTTTCTCTTGCTGCCGCCATTCCTGAAAGCCCTGTCTGTCGCGGCCTGTGTCGCTGCTATCGGCTCTGGTTCAATTCTCTTCGCAGACGAACCTGACAAGCCACCTGGGGAAATCCGGATCCTTCCCGTTGAACGGGAAAAACCACAGGCCGCTACAGTGCGACTGCGGAACGGCCTGCTGCTCAGCGGAATGGTTTCCACCGCCACAACGCTCGCACCACTCCCCGCCAGCGGACGTGCTGTGGATCGCATCGAACAGAAACTGCTTGTGCGACTCATCCATCAGGGTTCCCGTGAAATCTACGTGCCCCCGAGACGCACTGACCCGCCTGTGCCGGACGTCAATGCGTGGCCCACGCAGTCCTTTTCCATTCCCCGCGCCAAACAGCGGCGCGAAGCCCGGCCGCCCATTCTCCCTCAGCTCAGCCCCTTTGACGAAATGGGTATTGCTCGGGGGAAAGCATTTCGAAGCAATGGCGAATCGCGCGATGTGACCGCTGCCATCACGGCCATCAATGAACTCTATGCGGTCGTCACCAGCACCTCACACGACTGGGAGTACGCCGTTCAACTCGACGCCATTCCCCGGCAAAACCTCCTGAACATACTCGCACAGGCAGGCGACTACGCCACCAATCCCACCCGCCGACTTGAAATTGCCCGCATCCTGATGCTTGCAGACCGCCTGCCCGAAGCCGGACTGCTGCTTCAAAACGCCGCCAGTGACTTCCCGCAACTGCAGGAACGCGCGGCCCAGCAGATTCAGCAGGTCCGCGAACAGCTCGCCGTTCGCATCACACAGGCCCTTGAAGAACGTCGCACCGCAGGCCAGCATCAGCTGGCATCCAACGGCGCCAGACTGCATCCCAAATCCGACCTGACCCCGGAAACCATCGTTCGAGTCGAACGCATCGTCCAGGACTATGACGAAATCAACCAGCGCATCGAACGTCTCCGACAGACACTCCCTGCACTCGCCGCTGACCTCGCGGATCCCGAACTTCGCAGCGACGCAATGGACGCCGTCCGCTCAGCACTCGCAGATCTCGATCCCGATTCTGTCGCGCGAATGGCCGCTTTCGAACTCATCCAGACTCAGCCCGTTGCAGATCGCCCGGCTGCAGAGGAGCAGATCGCCGTGGCACTTTCCGGCTGGATCATGGGCACAGACCAGACACTTCAGACGCTGCCCGATACGCTCCAGCTGGTGCAGGCCCGACAACTGCTCCTCGATTTTCTCGCTGCAGATCCCGCCTCCGATCTCGAACAATCCAGCCTCCTCGATCAACTCAGCAGCATCACACCACTCTCTGTGGAACGCGCCGCAGCACTGATCGGCCTCCTGCCTTCCCCCGTTCCCCTGCCCCTGATCGCTGCCGAAGGCTCTGCGGGATTCCAGTTTGCGCTGGAACCCGATGCCGAGTCCTTTGGAGCCATCGGTATGACCCCGCCGGAATACCATGAGTCACGCTCGTGGCCACTCGTCATTGCCTTTCCTCAGCCCGGTGGCGACCCCGCCATCTGGCTTCGCTGGTGGCAGGAACAGGCAGCCATGAATGGCTGGATCGTCCTCGTTCCTCGCGTCGAACGGCCCGAAACCCCGGACGACTCTGAATGGAATGCCTCCGCCGATCAGCACCTGCGCTTTCTCACTATGCTGCGAAAAATCAAACTCGGACTTCGCATCGACGATGACCGCGTCTTCGTAGCCGGACACGGTTCAGGCGGTGATGCTGCTATGGATGTCGCCTGCTCTCACCCCAATCTCCTCGCAGGTATTGCCACCATCAGCAGCACCGGACGCAAACACATCCAGTGGACTGCTGGCAACGCCATCCAGATTCCGTGGTATGTCGTCCTCGGAGATGCACACCCGCTCTGGTTCGAACGCATGCAGATCCTCGCCGCAAAACTCTTCCGCCGCGGAGACGAAATTCCTGTCAACTTCGACGTGATGTTCATCAAGTATCCCAGTCGTGGAGCTGAGAGTTTCTATGAGGAATCGGATGACATCTTTCGCTGGATGAACCTGCACCGCCGTGTCAGATTCCCGGAACAGATCCACGCCAAACTGCTGCGGTCCTCAGATATCGACTGGGGCTGGATTCAGCTCGAACAACTCCCTGCTCAGTTCGCTCAGCTCGATCAGCCGACTGCAGCCGATGCCGATGGCTTCAAACCGGCAACTCTCAATGCCCGCTGGTCCGAACGAAATCTGCTTCGCGTCACCTCGGCACCCGGTGACTTCAACGTCTTCTTCTCTCCGGAATTCCCCGAATACGACCCGGCCCGCCCCATCCGCATCGCTGATGGACGAAAAACACGGCAAATCGATTTCAAACCCTCGCTGACGGACATGCTCCAGCACCTTCATAAAACAGCCGATCGCACTCGGCTCTGCTGGATGCTGATCACTCCGGATGACAAGTGAGAAAGGAATAAGCCGTTGAGGCGAGCAGTGGATGTCAATCCCCCGGTAACGCACCATACCGCGACACTGCAGGAGCGCACCAAAATGTCACCAGCCTATTGACATCGACCGCACGCCTCGCATGAACGGGCATTTCGTGATGATCGATCGGCGAGAATCGTCGATGTTTTCAATCACGGCCGAAACGCATACCATACGAGGCACCCATCCTCCTCAGCCAATCTGCACTCGCCCCCATGACCACTCCACTGACTGCTGTTGCTCTTCAACTTGCCCACAACGCCCGCGCGGCTGCCGCGTCGCTGGCTGTGTGTTCCGGCGAATCTAAAAACCGCTGGCTGGCTGCCGTTGCCCTCGGGCTCAGGCAGAATACGGCGGCGATCCTCGCCGCCAATCAGCAGGATATCGAGGCCGCCGCTGCTGCCGGGCTCAGCAAGGCCATGCTCGACCGACTGACGCTCACACCCGACCGCATTGAATCCCTTGCCAAAGCCGTCGAACACGTGATTTCGCTGCCGGATCCTGTCGGAGAAATCATCGATGGACATCGTCGCCCGAATGGGTTGTCAGTCAGTCGGGTCCGGGTTCCACTGGGTGTCGTCTTCTTCATCTATGAATCCCGCCCGAATGTGACCATCGATGCCGCGGCGTTGTGTCTGAAAAGTGGCAATGCGGTGATCCTGCGTGGCGGTCGCGAGGCACTGCAGACCAATCAGGCGCTGGCGGCGGTGCTCACAGAACCGCTCAGTCGCTGCGGACTTCCGGACTTTGCTGTCCAGCTGGTGCAGTCTGCTGAACGTGAACTTGTCGGCGAACTGCTGCAGCTGGGGCGGCTCATCGATGTCACCATTCCTCGTGGCGGACGATCGCTTATTGAACGAGTGACCCGCGAAGCGACGATGCCTGTGATCAAGCATTTCGACGGCATTTGTCACGTATTCATCGACCAGTCAGCCGACGAAACCACCGCACTGAACATCGTCATCAACAGCAAATGCCAGCGTCCAGGGGTCTGTAACGCGGCCGAGACGCTGCTCATTCACCGCAACGTCTCCGACACCCTGTGGCCAGTCCTCGCCGCGGCCCTTCGGCAGCACAACGTTCAGCTCCGCTGCTGCCCCGACAGCCTTGCTCTTGTGCCTGCAGGTGTTCCAGCCACTGAACAGGACTATCACACCGAACATCTCGACCTGATCATGAATGTGCGCATCGTCAACTCCATCGACGACGCCATCGCCCACATCCGCCATTATGGCTCCGCCCACACCGACGCCATCGTCACTCGCTGTCTGGAGGCTGCCAGGAAATTCGAGCAGCTGGTGGATTCGTCCGCAGTGGTCATCAACGCGAGCACTCGTTTTAACGACGGCGGAGAACTAGGCCTGGGCGCCGAGATCGGCATCAGCACCGACCGTTTCCACGCCCGCGGCCCCTGCGGCCTCCGTGAAATCACAACCTATAAGTACATCGTCCGCGGAGACGGACAAATTCGAAGTTAGGCCGGCCGCCCCCTGGAATCAAACGCACAGCCAGCGGTTGGGCGGCAGCCCCCGGCGATGTTTCGCGCCGAAGGTGCGCGCGCTGTCGAGTGCCTTGTTGGGGCGTTTGCAGGGCCGTTTGCCCGCAGGCTGCCGCCATGCGGCTGTGATTGCGGCTGTGATTGCGTTTGGGATAGCGACGGGAACCAGCGGTTGGGCGGCAGCCCCCGGCTGTGTTTCGCACCGAAGGTGCGCGCGCTGGTGAGTGCGTTGTTGGGGCGTTTGCAGGGCCGTTTGCCCGCAGGCTGCCGCCATGCGGCTGTGATTGCGTTTGGGATTGCGTCTGGGATTTTGACGGGAACGAGCGGTTGGGCGGCAGCCCCCGGCTGTGTTTCGCACCGAAGGTGCGCGCGTCGTCAATCGGCCGGTTGACCCCTGGTACGCCCTTCATGCGACGTTGGCAGCACGGGCACGTACCGTTACCAGCGGGTTGACAACCCCGCGCGCCTATCCCGCTTTTTTTCGCGGTGACGGACAAAACATCAAGGCCATGAGAATGCCTACCCGATCACCTGCGAAATCGGCTCCACATGTTCCACACCCACCAGTTTTTGATCGAGTCCGGAATGGAAGTATGACAGGCGATTCGGATCGATTCCGAGCTGATGCAGCACGGTGGCGTGCAGCCGTTTGACATGGAAGGGGTCATCGACCGCGGCGGCCCCCAGTTCGTCAGTTGTACCGACGCTGACTCCGCCCTTGATTCCTCCTCCGGCCATCCACATGGTGAAGCCGTATGAGTTGTGATCGCGACCTGTCCCCTGAGCATACTCGGCAGTTGGCTGACGGCCGAATTCGCCTCCCCAGATGACGAGCGTTTCATCGAGCAGGTTGCGCTGTTTCAGATCCTTCAGCAGTGCCGCAATCGGTTGATCCGTGTTGCCGGCATGATAGTCGTGGTTGACCTTCAGGTCTGAGTGAGCATCCCAGTTATCGTCGTTGTGGGCTCCACCGGAATAGACCTGAATGAAGCGGACGCCACGTTCGACGAGTCGCCGTGCGAGCAGACATTTGCTGCCGAAGTCCCGTGTGCGGTCCTGATCAAGACCGTAGAGCTTGTGAGTGTCCGCAGTTTCCTGTGAGAAGTCGACGGCATCCGGAGCGTGCTCCTGCATCCTGTAGGCCAGCTCGTAGCTGGCGATGCGGCTGGTGAGTTCCGAGCGACCTCCGCGAGCGGTGGCGTGCACGTTGTTCTGTTCCTGCAGTGCATCCAGGAGATCCCGCTGCAGTTCCCGGGAGACACCGTCGCGTACTTTGAGGTCCAGAATGGGAGCACCGGTGGTGCGGAAAATCGTGCCCTGCAGGCTGGCGGGCATGTAGCCACTGGTCCAGTTGCGTGCTCCGGAAATCGGGCCACCTTTCGGATCCAGCATCACCACGAAACCCGGCAGGTTATGGTTTTCGGACCCGAGTCCGTAATTGACCCAGGATCCAAGGCATGGGTGTCCGCTTTGAACTCGCCCGGAATTCATCATCAGCATTGCTGAACCGTGAATCGGCGAATCGGCAGTCATGGAATGCAGAAAGGCCATATCATCGACGCAGCCAGACAGATGCGGGAACAGGTCGCTGACCCACTTGCCACACTGACCGTACTGTTTGAATGCCCAGCGGGGTTCGACAATTCTGCCGGCATTGCGGTGGCCACCGCGTCCGAATGTCTTGACCGTGACTGTCTGATTGTCCCGCCCCTTCATTTCCGGCTTGTAATCAAACGTATCGATATGGCTGGGGCCTCCGTACATGAACAGGAAGATCACACTTTTGGCCTTCGCCGGATGGTGCAGTGTCTTAAGCGCCGGACTGTCGTCGGCATGTGCGGTGCTGCCAAAAAAGCCATCGTCGGACAGGAGCCCAGCGAGCGCCACGCTGCCGAAGCCACCGCCTGTCTGCCAGAGCATTTCACGACGGGTTCTGCCACAGAAACTGTTTCTCATTGCTGCACTCCCTGAAATCTGATCAGACCGCTGATGAAGTGACTCAGTCTACGTAAATGAATTCATTCAGATTGAAGACGAACAGGCACCAGTTGTTCAGGGCCTGCTCGGGTGTCAAACCATGCTTCTGCTGCAGCCGTTTATACAGTGCCAGACCGCGACGGATTTCATCGTCTCCGGCTTCCCTGGAAAACGCCAGCTGGAGTCCCAGCCGCAGCTGGGCTTCGATGCTTTCCGGAGCTTCCTTCCGCAGTCGATCCGCAAACAGAGTGGCCTGTTCGTTCAGGAAGTCGCCATTCAGCATCGCCAGAGCCTGACCGGGCTGTGTGGTAACGAAACGGGCTTCACAGCTGATGTCGGGCTCAGGAAAGTCGAAGCTGGAGAGCATTGGGACCAGCAGTGAACGTTTGACGTGAATGTAAATGCTGCGACGAGCCTGCTCTTCGGGACTGCTGTTTCCCCAGCCTTTGCCGGGCACCGACTGGCCGGCAAGCACTTCCTGTGAGATCTTCGTGTAGATGCTGGGGCCGAAGAGTTCGCGGTTGAGTCGTCCGTTAACGGCCAGCACTGAATCCCGCACTTCCTCGGCGCTCAGCCGACGCAGATCAAAGCGACTGAACAGGTCGTTGACGGGATCCTTCTGCAGGGCAGCCGCAGAGGCCAGCGAAGACTGTTGCCAGGCAGCGGACGTCAGAATCAGCCGATGAATGGCTTTCATGCTCCAGCCACGGGCCATGAATTCGCTGGCGAGCCAATCAAGCAGTTCCGGGTGGGTCGGAGCTTCGCCGAGCTGTCCGAAGTTGTTTGGCGACCGGACGATGCCGCGCCCGAAATGGTGCTGCCAGAGTCGATTCACGAAGACCCGGCTGGTGAGCCGGTTTTGCTCGTCAGTGACCCAGCGTGCGAAGGCCAGTCGGCGACCGGTCGTGTTTGCGGCGGGATTTGGATTGACCTCTGCGCGGCCGCCTCCCAGCACGGACAGGAACTGTGGCTCGACTTTGTCACCTTCCGCTTCCGGACTGCCTCGCAGCAGTACGAACGTTTCGGGTGCCTGAGTGCCGTGTTCGCTGACGCACAGGCCGTAGTCTTCCCATGGCTTGCGACGCTTCACATCTTCCAGCTCACGACGGATGTCGCGATACTTCTTGATGGTTTCCTGACTGACGGAGGCTGCAGCGGGCGACCGCAGCAGTTCGTTCAGGTCGGCCCCCGACGAGGCGCCTTCGGCTGTCAGGCTGCGGCGTTTGAATCCCGGACCGCTCCAGAAAAGCTGCAGGCCCTTACCGAACTGGCCCTGGAAATATTCCAGCCGCAGCGGTACCCGGCCCTGCTTCAGAGAGACCTTGGCCTTTCTCGCGTCCCCCAGTCCGTGGATGCCATCGTATTCAAGCAGCTTGTTTCCATCGAGGATCAGGCGCGAGCCGTCGTCGGAATCAAGGGTGAATTCGTATTCGCCGTCCGCTGGAACAATCAGTGTGCCGATGAAGACAAAGCCAAAGTCATCCGGCCGGGTTGCGGGGGCGATACTGATTACAGGCGGGTCCAGCTTCGCGACGGTTTCGGCCTTGAGTGAATCGAAGTCGGGGAGTGACCGGAATGTGTCGCGGTAGAAGCGATATTCGAGGTCATCGAGGTCACGGGACGAGGCCTGTGCGAACGCTGCCTCGGCAAACTGTCGCTTGAGATCGTTTTCGATGCCGGTCAGCCGCATTTGAAGGGCATCGCTGCGTTCCCGGATTTCTTTCTCGGCGGTTGCGAGTGCCGCACGGTCGGCTTCACTGGCAATCAGCGGACGTTCTACCTGCGGACCGTAACCATTGGGCGTGAGGTTGCGGAAGAAGGCCAGCGTGCCGTAATAGTCGGAAGCGGGGATGGGATCGATTTTGTGATCGTGACAGCGGGCGCAGTTGAGAGTCAGCCCCAGCACTCCCTGGCCGACCGTGGTGAGGATATCATCAAAGCCTTCATAGACAGCCAGCTTTCGGTCAGCGGGTTCATCGTCCCAGATACCAAGGCGGTAGAAGCCTGTGGCCACCAGCGAATCGCGGGTGACTTCAGGAAGTTCGTCACCGGCAAGCTGTTCAAGCAGAAACTGGTTGTAGGGCTTGTCGTCGTTGAACGCCCGAATCACATAATCGCGGTACCGCCAGGCGTTCGGCTTTGCACCGTCACGTTCGAAGCTGTTGGTTTCTGCGTAGCGGACCACATCCAGCCAGTGTCGAGCCCAGCGTTCGCCATAGTGCGGGGACGCCAGCAGGGAGTCAATTTCCTGACGCCAGGCGGAGTCGAAATCGGATGCGGCGCGAGCGAGGAAATCGGTGGACTGCTGAGGTGTCGGGGGAAGCCCGATGAGGTCAAAGTAAAGGCGTCGCTGGAGTACCAGCGGTTCCGCGCGGGGGCTGCGGCTGAGTCCTTTGGCGGTGAGGGACGAGTCGATAAAGGCATCAATGGGGTTGGTGCTGTCGGAGGAGGCTGGCGGAACCTCAGCACGCCGGATCGGTTCAAACGCCCAGTGTTCGTTCCATGCTGCGCCCTGAGCGATCCAGGTGCGAAGCAGGGCCTGTTCGGCTTCCGTGAGCGCTGTGCCCTCGGGGGGCATGCGTTCGCCTTCTTCGGTCAATGCAATCCGCCGCAGCAGTTCGCTGGTGTCGGCGTTGCCGGGGACGACCGCTGAGTGGCCGGATTCCAGAGCTTTCGTGGCGGCTTCGAGTGAATTCAGACGCAGCCCTGCCTCGGCCTTGTCGGGGCCATGACAGGCGAAACAGCGACGGGCCAGCAGTGGTTTGATCTGACGTGAAAAGTTGACCTCGGGCTGCTGAGCTGTGGCCGCCGAGGCTGCAGACAGCCACACAGCAGACACACACAGGAGAACGTCTTTAAGACGGACCATGGTTGAAGTTTCCACAGGCGGGGCAGGGGGGATGTCGTGGCAGGGGAAGGTGCTTAGTTTTTTCAGGTCACAGGGCTGTGCGTCATTATGCCTGCCCGAGAAAGGCAAAGCACGTGGAAAATTGCACTGCCCGAGCTGCGATTATCGAGTTTCGGAAATTCTCTTCAGGAATCGGAATCGGGAGTGGAGTTTAGCGAAAAAAGTGGACAAGGAAAACTGTGGCTGGCCGGAGTCATCGGCAAACAGATTCCGTTTCGGTCTTCCGATCGTTATTGTGCAGCAGGATTGTCGCGTTTCGCCCTGCGAAACGACAAATCCGAAGGTCGTTTCGCAAAGCGAAACGCGACTTTGAACGCAACGTCCGCAGGTGCTCCCATGCCGCACTTCTTCCCCAAACTCGCTGCCCTGATACTGATTATTTGCTTCGCACACCCGACAGCAGGGCAGGGGCCCCAGTTTCCGGAAAACGCCGGCAGCAAAATTGATTACAACCGTGATATTCGCCCCATTCTCTCCAATCACTGCTGGAACTGCCACGGACGGGATGATGGCAGTCGGCAGGCTGAATTGCGACTGGACCAGCACGAGCCGGGTCTGAAGGGCGGGGCCAGTGGTCTTCCGGCGATCGTTCCCGGAAAGCCGGCCGACAGCGAACTCGTCCGCCGTGTCCGGCACACCGACCCGGATCTTGTCATGCCGCCCCCGGAAACGCAGAACCCCCTTTCCCCCCGCCAACAACTGCTCCTGGAAGAGTGGATCGCCGGCGGAGCTCCCCGCGCGGAACACTGGGCCTTCATTCCTCCCGTCCGCCCAGCGGTGCCCGCAGTTCCTGCTGCTCATTCCACCACCGACTCAGTACAGCCAATTGATGCTTTCATTCTGCAGCGGCTTCAGCAGCAGGGCCTTGAACTCTCACCGCCCGCTCCGCCGCTCACGTGGCTGCGACGCGTCTCCCTCGATGCAACCGGACTCCCCCCGTCACCCGCCGAACAACAGGACTTCCTTGACGACATCCGCAAACAATCAATGGCAAACGCTCGCGAACGCGTCATCGATCGTCTGCTTGCTTCACCGGCCTCCGCGGAACGCTTCGCAATGCTCTGGCTGGACCTGGCCCGCTATGCCGATACCAACGGATATAACAACGACGAGACCCGCACGATGTGGCCGTGGCGCGACTGGGTGATTCAGGCGTTTCAAGCGAATATGCCGTACGATCAGTTTCTCACCGAACAGCTGGCGGGCGACCTTCTTCCCAATGCGTCACTCAGCCAGAAGGTCGCTACCGGCTTCAACCGCAACCACGTGCTCACCACAGAAGGTGGCATCATTGAAGAGGAATATCACGCGGAATACGTTGCCGACCGCATCCACACCACGTCCACGGTGTTCCTCGCTCTTTCCATTCAGTGTGCACGGTGTCATGACCATAAATATGATCCGATCTCGCAGCAGGACTTCTATCAGCTGGCAGCCTTTTTCAACAATGTTCCGGATCGAATTGTTTCCTACAGCGCCGGACGGATGGCCGAACCGCTCCTGAAAGTGCCGACTGCCGCTCAGCGGGCTGAACTGGATCGCCTGACGGCACTTGAGGTCGATCTGCAGGCAAGGCTTCAGCACCGCCGCGACTCCGCTGAAGACGCTGTTGCCGCCTGGGAGGCCGCACTCACACCCGCGGAACTGGACCAGCCTGCCCAGCCTGGACTCGCCGCCGCGTTCGCACTTGATGAAGCCAGCGGCAACTACCTTGAACAGCTCACCGCAACCCCCGCCGGGATTCCAAACGGCCCCCGCAAGTCGGTGCCGGGGCGCTTCGGCGAGGCCGCCTACTTCGATGGTTCGGCATGGATAGCTGCCGCCTCCGTGGGTGATTTTGAAGCGGATCAGCCGTTCTCTGTGTCTGTCTGGGTGAAGCCGGAAGCAGGTGATGCCGCGACCGTGCTCAGCCGAATGGATGATGCGGCCGCCTATCGCGGCTATGATCTGATTCTCGAGTCCAGTCGGCCGGCTGCCCACTTCGTGCATCACTGGCCCGATACCGCCTTCAAAGTGGTCGCCGAAAAGCCGCTGCAGCTGAATCAGTGGCAGCATCTGCTGCTGTGCTACGATGGTTCTCGTCGCTCGACAGGCCTCAGCCTCTATGTCGACGGAACCCCGCAGAAGCTGACAGCCACGACCGACAATTCGCTCACAGGCACGCTTCGCACTGACAAGCCGTTCCACATTGGACGTCGTCAGAATTCCGCAGCTTTTCGCGGGGCCATCGACGACCTTCGAATTTTCAGCACAGTGCTCAAACAGGCCGACGCTGCGCGTCTGGCTGCCGGAGCACCTGCTGCGGGCCTCCGTGAACTGCTCGCTACGCCCGCCGACGAACGCACGCCCGAACAGCAGCAGCTCATTCGCAGCTACTTCCTCGACTTCGCCGATCCGCTCTCCCGAAACCTTCGTGCAGAACTCGCCGAAATCCCCGCCAGACGCGGTGAAATTGACAAACAGATCCCTGTCACGATGGTGATGCAGGAAGAGCCGCAGCGACGGCCATCCTTTATTCTCAAACGCGGTCAGTATGATCAGCGCGGTCAGCAGGTTCGAGCTGCCATCCCCGAGGTGTTCGCCCGCAGTCTCCCACCGGCCCCGACCGATGCCGCAGAACCTACACGGCTGGAATTGGCTCGCTGGCTCACGGACCCCGGACATCCGCTCACCAGTCGCGTCGCCGTCAACAGGCTCTGGGAAATGCTGTTCGGGGCCGGCATCGTGGAAACCTCGGCGGACTTTGGAATTCAGGGTTCGCCACCCTCGCACCCTGAGCTGCTGGACTGGCTGGCAGTTGAGCTTGTTGAATCCGGCTGGAATCAGCGGGCTCTGCTGAAGGCGATGCTACTTTCCCAAACCTACGGTCAAAGTTCCACTGTCATACCCGAACTTCGTGAAATCGATCCCCGCAATACACTGCTTGCCCGCGCACCGCGGCTGAGGCTTCCCGCGGAACTCATTCGGGACAACGCGCTGGCAGCCAGTGGGCTGCTGAGCACGACCGTGGGGGGGCCGAGCGTCCGACCCTGGCAGCCCGCCGGCCTCTGGGAGGATGTCTCTGTTGAACGCCGCGAAAAGTATGTCACCGATGCCGGCGAAAATGCCCGCCGTCGCAGCCTCTACTCATTCTGGAAACGCTCCTGCCCGCCCCCCGGAATGACCACCTTCGATGCCCCCGATCGAGAAACCTGCGTGATCCGCCGCTCGCGCACCAACACCCCACTGCAGGCCCTCGCGCTCCTCAATGACCCCACGTACCTTGCCGCTTCACAGCACCTTGCAAAACAGATTCTGCTGCTGCCCAGCGACAGCGAACGCTGGGAGTCCGCATTTCGGCGAGTCCTCTGCCGACCACCTGCCGCCGCCGAAACAGATGCCCTGAACGCCGTGCTGAAATCCGCCCGCGAACACTTTCAGGCCCACCCCGCTGCTGCTCAGGAACTGCTCAGCAGCACCCAGATCGCCACACCGCCAGCACCTTCGGAATCCACGCCGGCAAATCAGGCACCAGTCGCTCAGGAGCCCGTCGAAATCGCTGCCTGGTCCACAGCCATCAGCACACTCATGAATACCGATGAGGCGATCACCAGGCCTTGAAATCTGCCGGAGTTGACACTCAATTGTTCCACGCAGGCCGATTTTTGAAGCATCTGTCCCCACTATCGGAACATTTCACGCAGATCTGTCTTGACTTCAATCGCAGAGTAAGTAAAAAACTTTTCCATGAGACAGATGCTCACTTTCTCGCTGCTCGTCCTCACACAGTTTATCTGGCTGTGGTGCTCGGGTGCGCACGCGCTGCACTGTCCCACAGCCGACGGTCAGTGTGATGATATGATTTCCGCGGCTGCACAGCAGTCGGTTTGTTCGGCTGTAGAGACTGAATTCGAAGAGTCTGAATTCTTCCACCAGGCCGATGTCACAGTGATTCGCGGCGATTTCCATGGTGGCTTTCGGGTGCTGTTGTCTGCTCGCCCGTTGATCTGCCTGAAAATCGACGCCCGGGGTTGTCGTCCGCCTCCGTCCCATGGCTGAAGCACGCATCGATCGCCAGCGCGACTAAAAGCCTGCGTTGCTCCGTTTTCTGCAGCCCAGATTGCGATTGCCTGAAATCCTGCACCAGGCAACCTGCCGTCCGACCGCCCAGGGGCGATTTGCCGCGCCGAGTGCAATGTCGGTCAGACTGCCACAGGAAGTCTCTGCGCTTCCATTTCCGCGACGAAAGTAACCACAATCCCTGTCCGCCAGCCTTTGGGGCAATGGGCAGCCGGAGCCGGCCATGTCAGAAGATTTTTCCGAAGTCGAGCGTGAGGTTCGGGAGCTTGCCGAACTGCTCCCACTGCAGGGGCCAATCACGTCCTTCGCGTTTCTCAACCCACTCCAGGGGATGGAGCAGTTCTCGTTCTTCGATGTCCTCAGGCAGGTTCCCGAGATCTACGGCTGCGAACCGTGGCTCAGCGAAACTCGCTACCGCAGCAAACTGCAGCGCGGCCGGATCTGTGAGGCTGACCTTCGCGAGATCCTCGAAGAGGACTGTGGTCCGTCCGCTCGGGAATCCATTGCGGGCCTCGCTGCTCGAATTGACCTGCGTCTCACGCGACTGAAGGACCTCGTCGCGCCGGAAACCGATCATGAACTGAACTGGATGATCGCCGAACTGGATGGGCTCCGGCGATTTCATGTCGCAGTGGCTGACTCCAGCCGGACTGCGCTCCTGGTTTCCTGCAGGAAGTGGATGGAGCAGGCAGAGACCACGGTTACCGTTTCGAAGAAGGACGCCACGCCTGAAGAAACCACGCTGAGAGCAATGTGGGATCTGATTCGGCAGGGTCTTCCCGCCCACTCAGACTCCGCAGCAACGCCACCCGGCTCCGGTCCCGTTCGCCTCCGCACTCTGCTGTTTGACGCCACAGGACAGGATCCCGACGAACTGGTAAATGAAGTGCTTGTCGGATTCTGCGCCGCATGGCTGGATCAAGGCTATGCCAAATGGACGCTGCCCGATCAGGAAGATGGGTTTCTCACGGCCTTCTGCGGCTTGTTTCGCCAGTCTGTCATCGGTAGTCGACGATGGCTTCGGAAGCTTGCGAGTGCTCTCGAACCGCTTCGCGCAGGTCGGATTACGCCTGCGGCCAGCATCCTGAATTCGCTGAATACCTTCGGGATTGCGGAGCCTGATCGTCGCACCTGGCTGCGACAATCTCTGCTCGCCCTTCGCGGCTGGGCGGGTATGCTCTGGCAGACAGAAACCCGCCCTGACCGCGTGTTCCGCGCCTCGCCCTCTGGCACTCTGCTGGAGTTTTTGGCAGTGCGCCTGATTCTGGACGAGCTTGCAGCTGAAGAAGTTATTCGTCAGCACCTCGGACCTGCTGTGAACATTCAGCAGGCCACATCGCAGCTGCTGCCCGGGTACTTTTCGGCACGACAACAGTCGCGGTCCTCTCATGAAGCCTTCGTCCTGTTACAGCTCTCCCAAATCCACGGCTGGGGTCCTTCAGAACTCAGTGGGCTGACCCGTGAACAATGGCAGGCGCTGCACCGTGAAATCTACAGCTTTGACAGTCTTGAACGCCGTCGATTGTTCCACCTCGCCTTCGAACGAAGACTGCTCCACCAGGCACTTGATGCAGTCCACATTCGCGCTGCGCGACCGCAGATCAGGCCTGAGCGTCCGAAATTCCAGATCGTGACGTGCATCGACGCCCGTGAAGAGTCCTTTCGACGGCATCTTGAAGAAGCCTGTCCCGAAGTCGAAACCTTTGGCAATGCCGGCTTTTTCTGTGTGCCCATGTACTATCGCGGTGCCGCTGAAGCCACATGGACGGCTCTCTGCCCCGTTGTTGTCACGCCGAAGAACTGGATTGTCGAAGACGTCGTCTACGCCCTCGAAGACTCCCATCGTAACCGCGCTGCCGCTCGACGAATTCTTGGACGCGCGTCCCAGGGGATCGATTCCGGCAGCCGCTCGTCTGTATCCGGCGCACTGCTCACCGCCCTCCTTGGCCCACTTGCCACAGCCCCCCTGCTGGGACGGATACTCTTTCCGCGGTTTACAGCAGGAATCAATCGCACGGCTCGACGCATTGTCGCTCCACCAGCCATCACGCGACTCAGACTCGAACGACCCGAGGGAACGCCAGCCGGCCCCCACGACGAAGGTATTGGTTTCACGCTCTCTGAAATGGTGAATGTTTCCGAACGCTCACTCCGTGATATCGGCCTCGTCAGCGATTTTTCCAGCATCGTGCTGATTCTTGGACACGGTTCCGTCTGCCTCAACAATCCCCACGAATCCGCCTATCACTGCGGGGCCTGTTCCGGTAATCCTGGAGGAGCCAACGCGCGGGCGCTGGCTGCCATGCTCAATGATCGCCGCGTCCGCCGACAACTCGAAGCTCGCGGAATTGCCATTCCCGAAGAAGCCTGGTTTATCGGTGGACTGCACAACACCGCCACGGAAGAAATCACCTTCTTCGACCTCGAACTGCTGCCCTCGTCCCACGTCGCCCATCTCCGTTCCCTTCGCTCACTCCTCAGCTCTGTGCTCGAACGCAATGCTCACGAACGCTGTCGCCGCTTCGAAGCCGCTGACCTTGACCTGCCCGCCGCCGAAGCCCTTCGGCACGTCCAGGAACGCGCCGAAGACCTCGCTCAAACCCGCCCCGAATACGGCAACTGCACCAACGCCATGTGCTTCGTCGGCCGACGAAGCCGAATTCGCGGACTGTTTCTTGACCGCCGCTCCTTTCTGATGTCCTACGACGCCACACTCGATTCTCCAGACTCCGCCATCCTTGCACGTATTCTCGCCGCAGTCATCCCCGTCTGCGAAGGCATCAATCTGCTCTATACCCTCTCTGCCATCGATAATCATGGCTGGGGCAGCGGCACTAAACTTCCACACAACATCACCTCGCTGCTCGGCGTCATGGATGGCGCTGCCAGTGACCTCAGACCCGGCCTTCCCTGGCAGGGCGTCGATATTCATGAACCCGTGCGACTGCTGTTCCTGATCGAATCCACTCCTGACGCTCTGCTGCAGATCATGGAACGCAATTCCAATATCGCTGCCATCTGCCGTAACGGCTGGGCTCAGCTTGCTGTACTCGATCCCCACTCCAGCACCATTCAGAGATTTGTCAACGGAACGTTCCAGCCATGGCAACCCGAAACACACTCGCTCCCCGAAGCTGCCAGTTCGCTCAGCTGGTACCAGGGGCACCGTGAACATCTGCCTTTCGCAACTATCCATCCTGTTACCTGAATTCATACCCGGAAGGCATGAGCCAACCATGCTGAAACTCCTCGGACTGCTCGTTGTTGCCGCACCACTCCTGCTCACCGCCGTCCTCGGCCTGTGCATGCTGTTCCGCATCCAGCTCAGCGAACGCAGCATATCGCGGCTGACTGCCACCGCTGTCGCTGCCGGGCTGGTCGCCTCGCTGGCAATCCTTGTCACCATGCTGCTGACCGATAGTCGCTCTGTCCCCGTGTCTGCCGGTGACTGGGTTCGTCTCCCTGAATCCGCAGCACTGCATGTCAACGACCCCATGGAAATGTCGGAGCATCATGTCACGGCAGGGAGCCCCGACGAAGCCCACTTTCACTTCACGTTGAAGTTTGTCTTCGATCGCCTCAGCGTTCCATTCGTGATCATGTCTTTTGTGCTCAGCGGAGTCATCAGCGCGTTCGCCAGTCGCTATCTGCATCGCGAACAGGGTTTCCCCAGATTCTTCCTGTTCTTCTCCCTCTTTCTCACCGGCATGATCCTCTCCTCCGCCGCCGGAACCATCGAGACATTGTTTTTCGGCTGGGAACTCGTGGGCCTCTCCTCGGCATTACTGGTGGCCTTCTTTCAGGATCGTCGTGGACCGGTGCAGAATGGTTTACGAGTCTGGTCAATCTACCGTATCGCAGATGCAGCATTCCTGCTGGCTGCACTGACGCTCCATCACTTGTCTGGTTCCGGTGACTTTGCAGGGCTCGCAGGGCAGGGAGCCTGGCCTGAAGGCAACGTCGTGATTTCGCCAACCTCCGCGATCCTCGTCGGCCTCCTCCTGCTCTTCGCAGCTGCCGGCAAATCAGCACTCATCCCGTTCTCCGGATGGCTTCCCCGTGCCATGGAAGGGCCAACACCATCCAGCGCTGTGTTCTATGGTGCCCTCTCGGTGCACCTCGGTGCTTTTCTGCTTCTCCGCATGGGACCGCTGCTCGAAGAATCGCTCCTCCTGCAGGCTCTTGTCGTGATCCTTGGGCTTTCCACATGTGCCTTTGCTGCGATGGCGTCCCGCGTTCAGGCGGACATCAAAAGCAGCCTCGCCTTCGCCTCCCTCATTCAGGTCAGTCTGATCGTAACCGAGATCGGATTCGGGCTTCGTTATATACCCCTGATTCACATCATCGGCCATGCCTGCTTTCGCACACTCCAGCTCGTCCGCGCCCCGTCGCTGCTTAAAGACTACAACGCCATGATCAACGCCCTTGGTAATCGTGGCAGCAACACGGAAAAGATCGGAGTGACCGCGCCGGCACGCGAAGCCCGTCTTTACCGCTTTGCGTTTGACCGCGGTAATCTTGACCCGATCCTTGATGAATACCTTGTTCGCCCCATCACATCCGCATTCCTCTGGTCTGATCGGATGGAACGTCGCTGGACGACGTGGCTCTCCGGTAGTCACAGTACCGGGCAGAGCAGGGCGGCGCAGCACGCGTCGGACGATAGTGCCATGTCAGGATGAATAAGTGTTCCGCTGGTTCTCCACTTTCTCCGAATGCCATCCGCCGCAATCGTCTATCCACCCGCTCCCGAAAGCTCATTCATGATCGGCGAACTCCATCTACCATGGCTTGAAATCGCCATCCTGCTGCCGCTTTTAGGAGCTGCTGCGTGCGCCTGTATTCGAAAACTGCACCACGCCCATCTCATCGCACTCATCTCCGCGGGGCTGACCTCCCTCTGCACCATCGGGGAATGGATCGACTTCGCCACACTCCATGCCTTCGAGGCTCACGATCACTGGGATCTGCTGCAACGGGTTACCGGCCGCAGTGATATCCTGGTTATCGACGAACTCAGTGCCCCGCTCCCGGCACTTGCCTCCGTGCTGTTCCTGCTTGTCCTGCTCGCCACCCTTCGCACCAAGCTGGAACGCTTTCCTCTCAGCCTCACATTGCTCTCACTCTCGCTCACCAACGCCACCCTCAGCTGCCATGACCCGTGGCTGCTGATCATTCTCCTATCACTCTCCGTTCTCCCTCCTCTGGTCGAACTTCGGCAACGTGGACAGTCAACTCGAGTTTTCGTGGTTCACATGGGACTTTTCACGGGACTGCTGCTGGTCGGCTGGGCACTCGTCGATCGCACCGATGGAACCGCCTCCGCCTCGGGACTCTCGGCTGCCCTGCTGACCGCTGCGGCCATCCTCCGCGCCGGCGTTGTTCCCGTTCACTGCTGGATGACTGATCTGTTTGAAAAAGCCTCCTTCGGCACCGCGCTCCTGTTCCTCACACCCATGACCGGCGCCTATGCTGTCATGCACCTCGTCTTCCCCGTGGTGCCAGGCTGGGCCATGCAAAGCATCGCCGTCCTCTCACTGATCACGTCCCTCTACGCTGCCGGCATGGCAGCTGTTCAAACCGATGCCAGACGCTTCTTCTGCTTTCTCTTTCTCAGCCACTCCTCACTCGTGCTCTCCGGGCTGGAACTTGTCAATGTGATCGGACTCACAGGCGCCCTCTGCGTCTGGCTCTCCGTCGGACTCTCACTCACCGGCTACGGACTTACGATCCGCGCCGTCGAAGCCCGCATCGGACGCATCCAGCTGAACCGCTTCTACGGGCTCGCCGAACATACTCCCACACTCGCCGGGCTGTCGCTCATCACCGGACTCTCCTCCATTGGCTTCCCGGGAACCCTTGGGTTTGTGGGTATGGAATTGCTGGTGGAAGGCTGTGTGGAATTTTATCCACTTGTGGGACTTATCCTTGTCATCTCGTCAGCGCTCAACGGTATCTCCATTCTCAGGGCATGGTTCCGCATCTTCACAGGAAATCGCTTTCAAACAGCCGTATCTCTGCGTTCACAACCCGCCGAACGCTTTTCTGTGATCATTCTCACGCTGCTGATAATCGGCGGAGGACTCTGGCCCCAGCCCGGAGTCGCCTCAAGACACCACGCCGCGGTGGAACTGCTGCGGCTGAAAGGCAAAGGCCTCTTTAAAATCGACGCCGAACCTCTGGCAGAAGAGCAAACGCCGGAGAAGTCCGAATCCTCAGACAACGCCTCACCGGAAGCAGACTCCGGCAGTCCTCCCTGATCATGCACGCCAGGCGTGCCCCGTTTGAATCCCACCGAAAAAATCCTCAATTTCTTATCGGATTCCCGTTATGAATCACAATTCTCAGGTCCCCCGTGGCAATCCCGCCAGCCTCCTGACGTTCCTCCGCCAGGACATTACGTCCGGGTTCCTCGTTTTCCTGATCGCCCTCCCACTCTGCGTTGGCATATCACTCGCGTCCGGCTTTCCTCCTCTTGCCGGGATTTTCACCGCTATTTGCGGTGCGCTGATCACGATGCTGATCAGCAATTCAGAAATGACCATCAAGGGCCCGGCTGCGGGGCTGATTGTTATTGTCATCGGATGTATCGAAGACTTCGGTGGCAATGGCAATTCCGGTGGCTGGCTCGCGGCGGACCAGACGGCTTACAAAGCCGCACTGGCTGTCGGTGCAGTGGCTGCTGCGTTTCAGATCCTCTCAGGATTCCTTCGTGCCGGTATTCTCGGTGAGTTCTTTCCCGGTACCGTCGTCCATGGAATGCTGGCGGCAATCGGGGTGATCATTATCTCCAAACAAATCCCGGTTGCCCTGGGAATTCTCGAACCCAAAGGGGGACCACTCTCGCTTCTGCGGCAGATACCGGATTTTCTGCGGCACGCCAACCCGGCCATTGCATTTATCGGTCTGTTGAGTCTTGCGATCATGTTTGCATGGCCACTTGTCCGCAGCCGCGTCAAGGCCCTCAGCTTCGTTCCCGCGCATCTCGTGGTGCTCGTTGTCGCCATTCCTCTCGGAATGGTGCTGAACCTGACTCAGGCCAGTGAATACCGTGTCTTCCATGAAACATACCGGCTCGGCGAACAATACCTCGTCAAAATGCCTGATCGTGTCTTCGGTATATTCGATGAAATAACGCTCCCTGATTTCTCCGTGCTGAACCAGTTCAAAGCGTGGAAGTGGATCTTCATGTTCTTCATCATCGGCAGCCTTGAATCACTGCTGAGCGCCAAGGCCGTTGATCTTCTGGATCCATACAAACGCCGCACCAATATGAATCGCGACCTGCTTGGCGTTGGAGCTGCAAATCTGGCAGCCGCCATGATCGGCGGTCTCCCGATGATCTCCGAAATCATCCGCAGCCGGGCCAACATCGATAACGGTGCTCGCACGCGCTTTGCCAATATGTGGCACGGCATCTTCCTGCTGCTCTGCGTAGGGCTGATTCCCACAATTCTCCATCGCATCCCGCTCTCAGCACTCGCCGCGATGCTCGTGTACACGGGCACCCGCCTCGCGCACCCGAATGAGTTCTTCAATGTGTACCGCATCGGACGCGAACAGCTGGCAATCTTCGTCGTCACGCTCGTCGTTGTTCTTGCCACAGATCTGCTCATCGGAGTAGCCGCCGGTGTCGCTCTCAAAATGATCATCCACCTCGCCAACGGCGTACCCCTCAGATCGTTCTTTAAAGCCTACCTCGAAGTTGAAGACGTCGATGAACACACCAGCCTCATCATCGCTCGGGAATCCGCCGTCTTCAGCAACTGGATTCCCTTCCGACGACAAATCGAAGATGTGGGGCTTGTGCAGAAACGTAACCTGATTCTTGACCTTTCCGGCACTGCCATGGTCGATGCCAGCGTCATGGAAAAACTCGAAGAACTCCAGTCCGAATTTGAAGAGGAAGGACTCCGTCTCGAACTCCGGGGCCTCGATGACCTTCGCCCATTCTCCGCCAGCGCCCACGCCGCTCGACGCCGCGGACTTACCCCCGTCCGCAGACTCACCATCGTCATCGAAGAATCACTCGCCCCCGAACTCATCGACAGCATCGTCCGACTCGGCATCTCAGGCTATACGGAAATTCCCTGCCGTGGTTCCGGACGCACAGGTCTCAAAAACTCCTCACTACCACCCGTAGACTGCACCCGCATCGAAGTGATTGCAGTACCGGAACTGTGCGATCAGATCGTTGATTTCCTCCGCACCACTGTTATCCCCAAACATCATCTCACCATGTGCGTCGAAACCGTCGAAGTCATTCGCATGACAGCGTTCGCATCCGAACCCCAAACAGCCGCCGCGAAATAATCGGCATCGACCTCCACCCACTCAGCCGCCCGGCGGCAGCCCAATGGCGTTGAAGTTCTCTCCATCCGGGCGAAAATCGGCCTCAATCCCCCCTCTCCCCTTCGAGGGGAGAGGGGACGGGGGTGAGGGGGCAAAGAACACTGCCAGTCCCCTCGCCAACACTTCCTGGACACTGTGAATCCAGCATCCTTCTGCACCGTCCGTGCTGCGCGTGGCAGGCGCGTTTCACCGCTCACCCCCGAACCCTCTCCCCGGTCCGGGGAGAGGGGAGCCAGATGCTCTTTCCGCAAGAAAGTCAACGCCATTGGCTGAGCCGCCTGGCGGCAGCCTGCGGGCAAAGGTCCCGGCCACCACGCCACCACTGCCCCCGCCAGCGCGCGCACCTTCGGTGCGAAACTCCGCCGGGGGCTCCCGCCCCAATGGCGTTGAAGTTCTCTCTATCCTCGCGAAAATCGCCCTCAAT
>JBJTOP010000244.1:0-42077 GCA_046074645.1 Planctomycetaceae bacterium
AGCGCGGCAAGGTCCCCTCAAAGCCTCCAAGCTTTCCTCACCGCGCTGTTTGTAGTGCTGAGATTGCGTCAGCCGCCCTGAGTTAACTTACGCAGTCCGGGATGACTTGGGAACATAGGTTGACATTTCCGGAGGGTCAAATGAAATTCACGAGTTTTTCCAGGTCGATTCCTGGAAAGACTCTGAAAAAATCCCGATCGGTCGGGGAAGTTTTGTTCGGAAGCAAATGCCGGGCGGTTAAACTGGCGGTTTGAAATTTGATTTCCCTGTGGAAAAAGCATTTATGGGCGGTCACGTCGTCTTCCAGTGCCCTTCTTGTCAAACGCGGCGTATGACTGCGCCTCAGCCGGAGCAGGCGGCAGTTTCCTGCGACGGCTGCGGCTGGAAGCGGGATACAGGTGGCGACGACTACAGGGATGAAAAACTGTGTCGCTGTCGAATTTGCGGGTGCGATGACCTCTGGCGGCAGAAGGATTTTCCGCCAGCTCTTGGATTGGTGATTGTGGGTGTGGCCGCGATATCCAGCATCGTTGCCTGGGCCGACTACCGACCTTTTCTGGCGATTGGTTGTTTATTTGCAGCAGCACTTCTGGACATGGTGCTGTTCGTTTTGATGGCTGATATGCTCGTTTGCTACCGCTGTGGTGCTCGACACCGGCAGGGGGTGGTGGATGATCAGCATCCCAAATTTGATCTGGAGACGGCAGAGCGTTATCGTCAGATGGAGCGTCGGCAGAGCGGTCAGCCGGGATGAACAGACGAATCAGGAAAAAGTTGAGTGTGAGTGTGTGTTTTTGTGAGTGTGTGCAGGGGGAGAGGAAGTGGATTAAGTGGAAGAGCGTGGACGACGTCTGGCCGAGGATTTGCGGGATGTGATTGAGGGCGATGTTCGCACCGATCGCACGGCTGTGGCGTTGTATTCGACGGACGCAAGTTTGTTTGAGGTGGAGCCGTTGGCGGTTGTATGTCCGCGAACGGTTGCGGATGTTGAGAAGCTGGCGTCGTATTCTGCCGAGCAGAAGATTCCATTGACAGCTCGGGGATCGGGCACGGGTCTTGCTGGCGGGGCGCTGGGCAGCGGCATCGTGGTCGATTTTTCCCGTCACATGAATCGGGTGGTATCAATTCAGGGGGATCAGGTTCGGGTTCAGCCGGGTGTGCTTCGGGATCAGCTGAACCAGCAGCTCCGTGGGATTGGTCGCTACTATGCTCCAGATCCCTCCAACAGTCGCATCACGACCATTGGAGGAATGCTGGCGGTGGATGCAGCCGGCTCGCACGCGGTGCGTATTGGCTCTGCACGGGACCATGTGTCCAGCATTGAATGTGTGCTGTCGGGGGGACAGCGTGTGGAGTTTTCGCGAGAGGTGCTGAGGGGACCGGAGCCTGGGACTCCACAGGTTGTGCAGTCAGCGGCAGGATCAGTTTCTGCGGGACTGTCTCCCGAATTCACTCTGGCGCAGCTGACATCCACCACGCGTCGAGCGGACCTTCTCGAAGGTCTCTCGCGGCTGCTGTTATCGAGTGAGGATCTGATTCGCCGGCATCAGCCACCGCTGATTCGCAACTGCAGTGGCTACATGCTCCGCGGAGTCCTCAACGGAGACACACTGGATCTGCCACGATTGCTGGCCGGTTCAGAGGGTACGCTGGCGCTCTTCACGGAGGCGACACTGTACACATTGCCGATTCCCGATCATCGATCCGCAGCGATGCTCATGTTTGCCTCGCTCGACGACGCCGTTCACGCCGTACGGCTGATTTTGCCGATGGATCCCAGTGCCTGCGACCTTTTGGATCGACGTCTGCTGAGTCTGGGGCGCGGTGCGGATGAACGTCTGCGGGATGCGATTCTGCCGGAAGCAGAAGCTGGGCTGATTGTGGAGTTCACCGGTGAAGCTGCTGGTGGCGTCCTGCAGCGGCTGCAGGAGCTGCAGAAACTGCTGCGCAGTGAAGGGCTGGATTTCCGAATCACCAGAACAGCGGCCACATTTGAAGAGGCGGAGCTGCTCTGGTCGCTGCCGGCCCGTGTCGTTTCGCTGCTTGCCAGCCTTCGCGGTGAATCCCGCCCACTGCCTTTCGTTGAAGATATCGCCCTCCCCCCGGAACAACTGGCCCCCTTTCTGCAAACTGCTCAGAAGATCTTTCAGCAGCACGAAGTCACCGCCACCCTCTACGCCCATGCGGCCTCGGGACAACTGCACTTCCGTCCGATTCTTCCTGTGCCCTCCCGCGGACACCCCACGAAACTGATGGATCTGGCCAGCGAACTGTATTCGCGGGTAATCGAAGCGGGCGGGACGATCAGTGGCGAGCACGGCGACGGCATTTCACGCACTGCGTTTGTTCGAAGTCAGTACGGTCCCCTCTACGCTGTTTTCGAGGAGATCAAGCGACTGTTTGATCCCCTGCGGCTGCTGAATCCGGAAAAAATTATCTCTGACACCAGCGACTCGCCGCTGCGTTTGCTCCGACACAATCACGTGGCCGCGCGCCAGCCGAATCTCGCCGACACCCCGCTGCTGCCGGTGATGCAGCTGAACTGGTCCGCCGATGACGCCGCCGCCGCAGCAGCTCGCTGCAACGGTTGCGGCGCCTGTCGAGTCAGGGAGCCGTCCGGAAGAATGTGCCCGTTCGTAACCACAGGCACTGTCGAAGACGTCACTCCCCGAGCCACGGCTGCTATCCTCCGCCGCGCCATTTGTTCCGACGGTCCGTCGGATCTGCTGCAGAACGAGTCGATCCGGCCGGTCATTGAAAGCTGCTTCAACTGTAAACAATGCCAGCTGGAATGCCCTTCCGAAGTTGATATCCCCCGCATCGTGCTTGAAGCCAGAGCCCAGTTTGTACGCGCTCACGGGCTGACGCGGACACAATGGCTGTTATCCCGAGTCCACACGTGGGCGCCACTGATTTCCCGCGTCGCAGTGCTCGCCAATCCCCTGCTCCGCTATCGTCCCATCCGGCTGCTGCTTGAACGACTCACCGGACTTGCCGCCAAACGCAGACTTCCCGCGTTTGCAGGCACCTCCTTCCTGAATTCCACCCGAGTCCGTCGCTCTGAAAACTCCGCTGCCCCTGGCAACCCACTTCCGACTGTTGTCTACTTTGTCGATTACTTCGCCAATTTCCATGACCCGGAACTCGCAGAAGCCTTCTGCAGAGTGCTTGAACATAATGGCTTTCGAGTCTTCGTGCCACCCGAACAAACAGTTTCGGGCATGAGCATGGTGTCTGCCGCAGATTTCGATGCCGCACGCAGGGTCGCCGAACACAACCTTCGCGAACTCACTGAACCCGCACGCGAGGGCTATCGTATTCTCTGCACTGAACCGTCCGCTGCGCTTTGCCTCGCCCGTGAATATCCCCTGCTCACCGACCGCAAAGACGCTGAAATCGTCGCCAGTCGCACCCTTGACGCCGGCACCTTCCTGCTCGACCTGCTCCGAAAAGGTAAACTCCGTCGAGACTTCTCGCCGCTCCCCATCAGACTCGCATGGCACACTCCCTGCCATATCCGCGCACTCGGACCGGAAACCGGATTCCGCGAAATTCTGCAACTGATTCCTCAGATCCAGATCGTGCCCATCGAAAAAGGCTGCTCCGGAATGGCCGGCGCCTTTGGGCTCGCAGCACAGAACTTCCAGCAGTCGCTGGAGATCGGACATGAGCTGCTGCAGACCATGGGCACCATCGATGCCGTGGCCGGAACAACCGACTGCAGCAGCTGTCGCATGCAGATGGAACAGCAGGCCTCCATTCCCACGATCCACCCCATTAAACTGCTTGCACTCTCCTACGGCCTCATGCCTCGACTTGCTGAACGGCTGAAGCAACGCCCTTCAGGACTCAGTATGGCCCGCTGATATTGCACCACTCAGTTGCGAACAGGCAGCGAAAGGCAACAGGCTTCTGTTCAACTTCAAAACAGCGACTGTGATGATCAAAAAAATCAGCCCGAAGCTGCTGGCTTCGGGCTGATTGGTACTCGTTACTGGTCCAAAGCTGAAATCACTGGGGCAGTCTGGCAGAGGAGACATGTGGGAACGTGCCTGTGCAGGCGCGCATAAATTCCACAAGGTCCACCTTCTGCTGTGGCGTCAGTTTGAGCGGGGTCATTTTCGTGCTGAGCCATGGATTGCGATCACCGCCTTTGTTGTAGTGCTCAACCACATCTTCAAGGCTCTGCAGGCTGCCATCGTGCATGTAGGGTGCAGAAAACACGACATTGCGAATGGTGGGTGTCTTGAAGGCCCCCTTGTCTTTTTCCAGTTTTGTCTGAGTGTAGCGGCCGAGATCCGGTTCTTTGCTGGCCATGCCAACACCGAGATTGTGGTACTGTTCGTCGGCTAGGTTAGCGCCAACGTGACAGTTGCTGCAGCCGACTTCCTTACTGAAGAACAAAGCCATGCCGCGGAGGGCACTTTCAGACATCGGATTGGACTCGACCATGGCTTTCAGATTTTCGTACCGTGTCTTCTGATCTTCGTCTTCAAGAAGTTCGGCGAGATCTTCGGCTTCCATTGCGGAATACTTGCCGAAGGACTCCTGATAATCATAGGGAGCTGGTCCTGTGACCAGAACGCGTTCGAAGGCGGCGATTGCTTTACCGACGTTACCGATCGTCACGCCCTCGCCCGGGAAGATTTTGTCGAACTGTAGTGCGTAGCCGGGAATACCGCTGATTGTCTTCACAGCCGCTTCGTGGGTGTTGCCCATTTCGATTGGGTTCTGGATTGGGCCGATGGCCTGATCTTCAAGGGATCCCGCACGACCATCCCAGAATTGCAGATCGCTCAGGATTCGGTTGTAGCTGACGGGCGAGTTTCGTCCGCCTTTTTGACCTTTGATGCCGACACCCGTGTTGGTGTGTCGGGAAAAGCCTTCCTGAGGGTGGTGACAGGAGGCACAGCTGACTGTGTTATCTTTCGACAGTCGGGTGTCGAAATAGAGTTGTCGCCCGAGTTCCACTTTGGCGCGTGTGAGCGGATTTTTTTCAAGGCCTTTGATCTGCGCCTGGCCCAGATCGAGCCCCAGTGGCAGGCGGACATCCAGAGTTTCGTGATTGGCCGGATTTTCCAGCCATGCTTTGACCTCTTCGACAGTCAGAGCCCCGGTCCCGGGAATTCCTGAAGTCAGCGAATCGTCCTCACCCAAAACCACGTCTTCTCCCGCATTGACGCTGCTTGCCGCGAGCATGGCGGCGCAAAGCAGTCGGCAGGCAGACAGCCCAAGTTGTTTCATTTTTTCTCTCCTGAAGTCTCTGTTTTTGAAAAGCGGGCTCATCAATGTGTGCCGGCGATCCCCGGTGTGCACCGCAGAAGTTTATAGACTGAAAACGCAAGCCTGCCACCCGCCGAGCAGGACAGCAACCCTGAGAACCCTGTTTTTGACTGAACTGCTCACGGATTGGCAGTTCGTGGATTACGGAAAACGCTGTCATTGCACCGCTCACCCGTCGGTGGAACCCGTACAGGGATCGCTATTTCGGCGGTGTCAGGGTGACCACGACGGTTTGCACACCGGGCTGCTGGGCAGCATGAATTTTTCCCTCCAGCTCTTTAACGAAGGGGTCAAAACGAGCAATGTCGGCGGCGTTGTTGCCCTGTTCGTGTTTGCGGAATCCATAGAGGTAGGTGATGTTTTGGGGACGCCAGCGGTGGAAGTAGAGTTCGTTTTTGGTGCGAATGAGCTGGCGGAGGGATTCGTAGGGGACTGTCGAGCCGGGGAGCATGGCAATACCGTTGCGGGTGGGGAGCACTGGCCGCAACGGATTTTCAGGGGTGCCTGCATGGTGATTCTGGTCCGCGGCGGGAACGGCGGGAGCCAGCGTCGCTCCGGACACCGCGACTGCAGCCGGAACGGGTGACAACTGCTTCTGACGCAGGCTGAATGTCACCTGACTTCCATCTGCGTTCCAGACGATTTTTTCAACCTCTGCACCGGTTGCCGTCACATTCTGCTTCGATGTGTCGATGCTGATCGTGGGCTGCAAAGCTGGTATCCCCAGCAGCCGCTGGCGGAACACGAGGGCTGCACTCGCATAACCGAGATCCGTGAGGTGCATTCCGTTGTCCGCGAGTGGGGCGAAATCTGCGTTTCCGGTGGACTTTTCGTCGACCGGTCGCAGCATGCGGAGATTACTGACCATTTGGCTGGTGAAGTCGCTGAACAGATCGACGAATGCCAGTTGACGCGACTGAGCAACGCTGCCCACTGACTCGGAATACGTGCGAATGCGACTATTGAATCTTGAGGGGGACGGGATTGGAGGCTGAGCCGGCAGCAGTTCGTGCGGTGAGACGAGCACGCAGGGGATGCCCGAAGCAGCCAGTTCATCGAGAAACTGTCCCAGCTGACGAGCAAAGTTCTCGGGGGTCATTCCCGCGGACAGGGCTTCATTCTGACCGTAGGACACGAGGACTACAGTGGGCTCCTCAGCTCGCACCTGCTCGACCATGCGAAGGTATCCGGCGGCGGGCGGATCAAAGATTCCGCGGGATTCCGCAAAGACGGTGTCGGCACTCCAGCCCAGATTACGAAAAGTCACTCGGCGAGCTCCCAGGGTTCCTGCGAGGGTTGCTTCCAGGTGTTCGAACAGCTGGGCTCGTTCGATAAATGTCGCACCAACGAGACAGACATGATCACCGTCTTCGAAAGCAAAGGGCAGTGTGTTCCGGACGGGCGCGGGAACCACGGGCGATTCGACTTTTTCTGAGATCTGCGGTTCCGCAATGTTGTCCGGACGCGGACCGGATGCAGCTTCCCGCCAGTCCCGGTCATTGAAATCGGTTTGCTGCCAGCCGACAGGAGGCGGCGCCGGGGCCGTTTTCCATGGGCCGCGGGCGACCGTCCAGTTTTTCTCGCGGCGAATGGAAAGACTTACTCCAAAGGCTCCTGACTTCGACTCTGACTGAACTTCCAGAGCGACGAGGTTCCGCCCTGATCGCAGAAGACTGGAGATGTTCCAGACCCGCGTGGCAAGTCCACCATCTGCTGTCTGGAGCGGTTCCATTCGCAGCAGTCGCTGGCCATTGACGTAGAGTGAGCAGCGAGCGGTGCAGGTGAGGGTCAGCCGAGCTTCATCCGCTGGATGCACGGATCCGTCCAGCACCCAGCGATACCACCCCGCAGCCTTCGCTTCGGACGAGACGGAAAACCATTGCTGCGGGGCTGTCTGGGCCAGAGCCGGGAGTGAAGACAGAAACAGGAATACGCAGGTGGAAATCACTGCAGTCAGGCGCGGGCCGGTTTGGGACATGGGGATCAATTCCTTGGTGGAGCGGAGGGCGTTCCCGGAAGGCTATTAAAAAGCAGCTCGTTCGGCCACCGGACGGGGAGAAAAAATCGGCAATTGCGTTGAGTCCGGAGCTGTGAACTTTGAGTTGTTTTCGGGGGGTAGTTTCAAATTTTGAGGAAAAAAGGCAGTCGGAACGCTGGAATTCCGGGTTCAATTCAAAAGAATCCGATGGTGCCCCGCACTGTCGGGCGATAAACTTCTGCATCGAATGCCCGCAGTTTTCAACTCCAGGAGGTCCGCCGTGTCCAATCGTCTGGTTTCACTTCTGGTGCTGTGCTGTCTTGCCGGTTCCTCCCTGACCGCATCCGCCCAGTCCTCGCGCGGCGGTGGCGGTACCGGAAGTACAAGTGGATCTGGTATGTCGGGGCTTTCAGGCCTGTCAGGGCTTTCAGGCCTCTCAGGATCGTCCGGTTTTTCAGGATTGTCAGGCAGTTCCCTGTCAAGTCTGTCCGGGCTGTCAGGATTATCCGGGCTGTCAGGATTAACGGGCAGCGGCACCAGTTCGGGTCCAAGCAGCAGTTCGACGCGGACTTCAACCAGCCAGACAGGCGCTTCAGGTTTCGGCGGCGGCGGCGGGACCGGCACCTCGGGCGCCTCGGGCACGGCGAATGGAACGTCGGGAAATGCTGCCGGCCAGGGCAATTTTGTCGGCAGTAACCAGTCACAAAACTTTATCGGTGGCGGTCGTCAGGGAACAGGCCAGCAGGGAACGAACCGCCAGTTCCAGGCATTCCAGAACACTCAGTCCAACTCCGGTCAGGCAACTCAGTCAACGGGTACGCCACGGCAGGTGCGGTCTGCACTTCGGGTCAATATTCCTCAGATTCGCAGGCCGGATGGACAGCCTGCTGGATTTTCGGCCCCGGCGAACGCGACCTCGCTTGAGAGATTCGTCAATCGTCGTCCCGAATTCAGTTCTCTGTCGGTCAATCTCACAGCAGACGGCACAGCGGTGATACAGGGTACAGCCGCGTCTGAGGACGATCGTCGGCTCGCAGGAAACCTGCTGAGACTGCAGCCCGGAGTGAAGCGTGTGGATAATCAGGCAACTGTTCAGTAGAATTGATCGAGCCGGAGTTTCAGGGGCGGCATGAGAGGCACTGGACAGACGCTCAAAAACCGGTGCTCTCTATGTTTCGTCTTCTGGCATTTCATCGTGGCCGCAGAATTGAACGGGAATTTTTTCTTGCCGATGGCCGGCTGAGTATTCTGGGACGCGGTTCTGGCTGTGAACTCTGCACTCCGTGGGATCCACAGATTTCCGCCCGTCATCTGCAAGTGAGTCCGGCGGGGAACGAGGTCCGGCTCAGTTGTGTGGCCGGGGCGGCCAATAAAGTTTACGTCGAGGGTCAGGCCGTCGACACCGCTCAGCTGCAAAGTGGCCAGAGCTTCGTTATCGGTGAGACGCGTTTTGAGCTGCAGTGGTTAACGCTTGCCGATTCACCCGGACACGCCTCTGGTCGTCCGATTCAGCAGATGGCAATTGACCGGCGTCAGCTGCAGCGAGTGCGCTACGACGACGCATCGCGCCGGATCGAGGTGCTGACAAGTCTCCCGGCTGTGATTCGCGAATCCAGCGTCGATCGCGACCTGCATCTGCGGCTGGCCGGACTGCTGCTGGCGGGCATCCAGAACGCTGACGGCGTTGCGATTGTCGGGCTGTCAGACCAGCCGGGTTCGCGAGTGTATCACCAGGAGCTTCGTTTTGACGGCGGACCGCCGCTGCAGCCAAGTTCAAGACTGATTGCCAGTGCTTTGCAACAGCAGAAAACCATCCTGCACATTCACGATGACGCGGCAGGAAGTCCGGTTTACACACAGGCCGCAGGATTTGCCTGGGCCTTTTGCACTCCGTTTTCCGATCTTCATGGCGATCGGGGTCTTTATATTGCCGGCAGAAGCCTTGGCGAGAGCGGACCAGCGGGTTTGGAACGCGTTCAGGCGGACGTGAAATTCACAGAGTTTATTGCCGACGTGATTGGTGCTTTGCAGCGTCAGCGGCGACTGGAACGACAGCAGGCAGGCCTGCGGCAGTTCTTTTCTCCACCAGTCCTCGAAGCACTGGGTCGCGATCTCGACACATCCCTGCTTGAACCCCGCGAATGTGATGTGACGGTGCTTTTTTGCGATTTGCGGGGCTTCAGTCGTCAGCTGGAGGAGCAGGCGAACGATCTTCGCGGGGTTTTGGAACGAGTGAGTTTGGCGCTTGAAGTAATGACCAGCAGGATCCTGCGATTTGGCGGAGTCACTGGTGATTTTCAGGGGGACGCGGCACTGGGCTTCTGGGGCTGGCCGATCGCCTCCGCGGAATCCCCGCTCAATGCCTGTCGAGCGGCACTCGCCATCCGCGAAGAATTCGCGCGAGCGCAGCTGGACTCGGCACATCCGCTGCGGGATTTTGAAACCAGTATCGGCATCGCTCACGGCCGGGCCGTGGCCGGCAAAATTGGCACTCGGGAGCAGGTCAAAGTGACTGTCTTCGGTCCCGTGGTGAACCTCGCCAGTCGACTCGAAGCGATGACCCGTGAACTGCACGTGTCGATCCTCATCGACGAGACGCTGGACAGTCGTGTTCGTGCTTCGCTGCCGGCAGAAGAGGGCCGCGTTCGGCGACTCATGAAGCTGCAGCCGTACGGAATGGATCGTCCTCTGTTCGTCAGCGAACTTGTGCCCGGTGAACCGCAGCTGCCTCTGCTCACATCGCAGCATCTCGCGGATTTCGAACGTGGGGTGGATGCATTTCTAGAAGGTCGCTGGGCAGATGCGTGGAGCTTTCTGCATCGCATGCCGGCAGAAGACAGGGCTCAGGATTACCTCTCCATGCTGATCACTCAGCACGACCGCCGCGCTCCGGCGGGCTGGGACGGCATCGTACGCATGAAAAAGAAGTCCGGCTGATGCTGCCTCCCTCCATCACCCCCGACGCTGCTGCACTGCAGGAACTTCGGCTGCTCACACGCTTACGCGCGACACCCGAGATTTTTACAGCGATCGCAGGTTCGACTGCCGCGGAACTTCGGAGTCAAAAGCAGCTGCGGAGCCATTTCGACGAGGAACTTGTGCGGGCCGCACTCGCTGTGCACGATGCGCGTTTGAAGGCCGCTGCAAAGCTGCCCGCAGCAAATCAGCTCTGGGTCACCCGAACGGGAGTCGAACAGGCCACGGCCTGGGCCGTGGCTGTCCATAAAGCTCGGCGGTTTATCGGCAGAACTTCTGTAACGGACCTTTGCTGTGGTATCGGCATCGATGCTGCCGCTTTGGCGGCTCATTCAAACGTAAATGCCATCGACCTGTCAGTCGCTATGGTGCAGCGTGCCGAATGGAACGCAGATGTGCTGAGCACAGCGGGACACGTCACCGGCATCACCGCCGATGTCACGACGCAGAACTGGGCAGGTCACTGCGTACATGCGGATCCGGACCGCCGCGGTGGACGTGAACGGCCGGTCAAACGTCTCGAACAATATCAGCCGTCACTCGAATGGATGCAGGTGCTCACCCGCACGGCCATGGCCGGGGCAATTAAAATCAGCCCGGCGGCGAACTTTCAGCAAAAGTTTCCCGGCTGCGAAATTGAACTTGTCAGCCTCGATGGCGAATGCCGCGAAGCAACAGTCTGGTTTGGCGAACTCGCAGGCACGGAACCATTCCGAGCCACCCTGCTGCCAGATGGCGAAACACTGGCTGCCAGTCCACTGTCTGCCTGGGCACCCCAGGCTGTGGCTGTCAGCGATTTTCTGCTCGATCCGGATCCGTCGATCGTTCGCGCGGGACTTATCGATGTGCTTGCCGAACGCCACTGCCTGCAAAGACTCGACCCCGAAGAGGAATATCTCACCGCCACTGATGTTCCCCTGACCGGCTTCGTCTCGGCATTTTCTGTTCAGGCGGTACTTGGTTCCAATCCGCGGGAACTCAGAAGCTACCTGCGCGATCACCCAGCTCGCGAGTATGAAATCCTCTGCCGTCGCATCCCCACGGAGGCAGACGCGCTGCGAAAGCAGCTCCCAGTTGGCGATGGCCGGCCTTTGGCGATTATTTTCTGCCGCATTTCCGGCCGTGCTCGTACGGTTGTCGCCACAAGGCAAGCAGGCAAAATCGCAGATCCCCGCACATAGAATCGCTCCAATCGGACCCTTTTGGTAATCGTCGGTTACAAATCGAACAGAATTTCCTTGCATCGCTCCGGAAAACCGTTCCTATAGGGATATGAATATAGATTCCCGCAGGAATGTTCACGATGCATTCTTCAAAAGGTTGATGAACAACACCCATCATGCACGCCGATTTCTGCAGTGTGTCCTTCCCAAAGAACTTCTGCAGGAACTCGATCTTTCCACGCTGCGCATTCTGCCAAACAACGACACAGACGACCACCTGCACGAACATTTCAGCGATCTGATCGTGCAGGTGCGGCGCTGTGACTCGCAGAAACTCGTGCTGTATCTGGTACTTGAACACAAAAGCTACCGAGACGACATGTCCTCATGGCAGGTTTTGAAATACCTCGTCCATCGCGCCGACAGGTTCCTCCGCGAGGGGCGTCCGCTGGCAGGGATCATCCCCCTGGTGATCTACAATGGAAGCGTACCGTGGATCGAAACGCGGGCGTTGCATGAAATCTTCAATGTTCCTGACGAATTGCGTGCGATGTTTCCGCAGTTTCGGGTTCCTGTTCTGGACGTCGCCAGAATGGCCGATAAAATCTTCACGGGTCCGGCGGCATTTGTTGCCTCGGCACTCACCTTTAAGAACATTCTACAGCCCGAGTTTGCGGAAAAATTCGGGCAAATCATCAGTCCGCTGGCAGATGACATGTTGGCCGAGGGGCGAACGTCCAAACCCCGGCAGTCAACTCTGAATACCCTGCTTCGTTACGCGTCATCGCAACTTCCACAGCCGCAGCTTCGACAAATCCAGCGTCACATATTTCGCGGTCCTCGTCGTATTCTGGAGAAAGCCATGCCCACTGCCGCCCAGTTCTTCATCGCCCAGGCAAAGCGTGCTGCAGTCGAAGAGGGGCTCACAATTGGCATCCGGAAAGGTCTTCAGAGAGGTCTTCAGAAAGGCCTTCAGAAAGGCCTTCAGCAGGGACACGTCATCGGAGAAATTCACACACTCCAGCGTCTTCTCAAACGTCCTTTGACGCCCGCCAGTGAACTCCGACAAAAGACGCTCACCGCTCTTCGCGACCTCGCGAGAGCGCTTCGACGAGACTTCAAAGCTGCAAACTCCACATCAAAGCGTGCGTGACAGCACCTCAGCCATTCGGTATCCCCATGCAATACTCACGCCACACTCCCATTTTCCTCCGCTGCGTTTCGCTGGTGCTGGTCTCGCTCACAGGACTCTGCGTGCAGTCTCGACTTGCCGCGCAACAGCAGTCCTCCACGGCTGCACAGGCGCCCACGGCTCCATCGGTCCCTCCGGCCGACGTACTTGAATTGCTCGAACGCGAACAATCTGCTCTCCGCATCTCCCTTGCCGGACTCTCTTCTCGCCGGGAACTTCAGTCCGCTCAGGGCGAAGCGCTCCTTGCCGACGCGCTCATTTTCGAAAAGGCCGCCGCGTGGATGCTTCGTTTTCGTGAATTCCCGAAGCCCAGCTCGCTCGAACAACTCCAACAGGTGCTCGCCGAAGGACGCCGACGGGTTGACCGTCTGCAGGCTGGGCAACCGGACTGGCATCTTCGTGAGGGCACGTCGATTCGAGGTTATGTCAGTGCGATCGACGGCAGCGCTCAGCCATACGCGCTGACTCTGCCGGCCGGAGTTGATCCCGCGAGTGCCCGTCGCTGGCCTCTTTACGTCGTTCTGCATGGACGTGCCGATGACATGAACGAAGTCAATTTCATTTCGCGCATGGATGGTCGTGGCCCAGGGGCGTCGAAGGACGACCGCCCGGGAGAATGGATCCAGCTGGACGTCTACGGTCGCGGAAACAATGCCTATCGCTGGGCAGGCGAAACTGACGTCTTCGAAGCCATGGCCTCGGTGCGCCAGCGTTTTCGCATCGATGAAGACCGAATTGTTCTGCACGGTTTTTCGATGGGTGGCGCCGGTGCATGGCACCTCGGTCTGCATCACCCTCATTCCTGGTGTTCTGTGGGCGCTGGCGCCGGGTTCGTGGATTTCTACGCGTACCAGAAAAAGAACCCCGAATCCCCCACTGATCGGCTCCCGTTTGCCCAGCACGAAACACTCGGAATCTACGACGCCGTTCCATACGCTCTCAACCTGGCGAACGTCCCATTTTGTGGCTATGGCGGCGAAAAGGACCCTCAACTGCTTGCCGGTACCACCATGCAGCAGGCCGCCTCAAAACTACAGGTGCCGCTCAAGCTGATCGTCGGCAAAGGGATGGGACACGCCTTTGATCCCGCCAGCCGCAGTGAGTTCATGGCGTTCCATGCAGCGAACGTGCAGACCGGACGTCCAAAGTTTGGCACACGTGACCGGATTCGATTCACCACGCAGACGCTCATGTACAACCATTGTGACTGGCTTTCCATCATCGAAATGGAAAATACTGGCAGGCCGGCCACCGTGGAATCCGAACGTGATGCCGCTGGAATTCTGCAGATTCGCACTGACAACATTGCTCTGATGGCTCTGGCCCGCGACATCACCGAACAGGTGCAGATCGACGGGACGCTCCTTGAATGTCGTGCTGCCGCCTCAGAACTGCTCCCTGAAGTCTGGTATCGCAGAACAGCCGACGGCTGGGAAGTCATCGATTACCAGCAGTCCCGAACTTTGTCCCGCAATCCTGAAGTACACAAACGCCCCGGACTGCAGGGACCAATCGACGATGCCTTCATGTCTTCCTTCATCTGCGTTCGCGGCACAGGTCAGCCGCTGCATCCTCTGACGGGGGCATGGTCAGAACGACAGCTCGCTGTCTTCCAGCAGGAATTCGCCCGCTGGATGCGTGGTGACGTCAAGGTCGTCAACGATGTGGATGTCACAGAAGAAATGATCTCCAGCAGTCATCTTGTGCTCTTTGGTGACCCGAGCTCCAACCTGCTGATCCGCACAATCCTCGCTGCACGTGCCCCGCGCGTCCCTGACAACTCCTTACCACCTGCCGGCAATTCCAAACTGCCGCTGATTGATGGTCAGGTCGCAATGAAACTTCCTTTCGACTGGAACAGCCGCGAAATCACAGTCGGCAGCAAATCCTGGCCCGCAGATACTCACGGCCTGTGTTTGATCTTCCCAAACCCCTTCAATCGCAAGAAGTATATTGTTCTGAACACCGGTCACACATTCTCAGAACGAGATTTCAAGGCTTCAAATGCATGGCTCTTCCCGCGAATGGGCGATGTGGGTGTCCTTAAACTTTCGCCGGGCAGCGATGGCCAGACCTCCCAATCTCTGATCTGGTCCGACACATTCGGACTCAAATGGCAGCTGCGCTGATTCTCACCATGCAAATATCCGCGTCTACTGCCCCGGAAATACCAGCCGTGACCGATCGCACTGTGCTGTGTCTGCACGGCACTCGATCCATGAATCGTCGTGTCGCGTTGTTTTTCGAGTGTCTTCAGCGCGACGGGTTTGGCGTTCGGATCTTCGCACTCCCGCGACATCGCTGGATCTTCGACAAGTCCGACGCCCCCCTTGATCTGCAGCGCACCGGCCGCTGCACCGCGGAAATCGGCCTCGCCTCGTCTGCCAGTAAGGCTTCTGCCATTTTTTGCTTTCACTGGGCAGTGCTGCCATTCGCCGTTCTTCTCGGTCTGCTCCGCGGCATCCCCGTGATTTACGACGAACACGACCACTACGAACTCAACACCCTCGAAGGCTCCGGCCCCAGACTTAAGCTGCTTCTTTTCAGCCGCTGCGTCCGCTGGATCCACAGGCTCTGTCTGCCGTGGGTGGCTTTGGTGACCTGTATCCATCAGTCCCACAGCACTCTGCTGCTGCACCTGCAGCGATGGCAGCACAACATCGTGGAACTGCACAATTACCCTTCACAAATCTGGCGAAACACATCTCCCGGGATTTTGCTCAGCGATCGTCTTTGCTTCGTCTACATCGGCGGCGTGTACGCCGAAAAGGGTGTGCTCACCGCAGCCGATGCTTTTGAACTGCTCCCGGATTCCCTGAAACAACAGGCTGAACTGCATGTCTTTGGTGACGGTGACAAAGCCGTCATTGAACAGTTGCAAAAGCGTGCCGGACTGCACGTTCACAATAACGTGGCACCAGTCGTGTTTCGCCAATTCGCGGTCCAGCACCGCTGCGTCGGCCTCGCGCTGCTTGCCGATACGCCTCGCTATCAACTTGTCGGCACCAATTGCACAAAACTCTGGGAATACCTTGCACTTGGAATGCCTGTGATCGTTTCAGACGTGGGGGAACTGTCCCGTGCAGTCACTGAATCTCAGGCTGGCCTTGAAATCAATGCTCGACTTGACCCCTCGGACATCGCGGCTGCCATGCTGACACTCCTGCAGAACCCCGCTGCCACACATGACATGTCTCAGCGCGCAGCCGCGCTGATGAAGCAGCAGGGCATGACGTGGGAAGATGAATGGCAGAAAGTTCGCAACAGTCTGCCTGCATTTCAGTGATTGAACTGAAATTCGCGCGTGTTGATCAAAGCCCAGATAAGATCCTGAAAAGCTTCCTGAGCGGCGCGGCCCGCTTCGACAGCATTGCCGGCGGCGTCAGTTTGCGGGGCTGTGATGAACTCCACCGCAGTCTGCAGTTCGGACGGCTGTGGTTGTCGACTGAAGGCACGCAGATAAAGCTCTCGAATACGATCTTCCACGGGTGTCTGAGCCTTTGCCAGCAGATCGGCCCGGTGTCCGCCACCTGCCAGCTTGCTGCGAATATCACCGGCGTTCATCAGATGCAGGCTTTGAGCGAGGCTGGAGGACTGGGTGCGTTCACATTCGCAGACGCTTTCATTTTGCGGCCTGCCGAAAACTCGCAGAAAAGGCGCTGACTGATTGTAGCTGTTATCGGGCAGAGCGATGGCGCGGGTTCCGGGGGGCAGGTTCGGGAAGTCTGTCCGTGACAGGGCGACATCGTCGATGGAATCCAGCAGCACCTCAGCCTGCAATCGCCGTGGCTGCCACCGTGAATAATTCTGCTCGTCCGACTGATTGTGCTGATTGGGTGATGAGCTGAGCTGATAGGTGTGAGAGCGGGTGATGGTGCGAATGAGTTCGCGGAGATCGAAATTCGTGCTGATGAAATGGCGTTCAAGAGCGGCAAGCAGTTCCGGGTTGGAGGGTGGATTGCTGTCGCGAATGTCATCCTCAGGTTCAATCAGCCCGCGGCGAAGGAAGTGCTTCCAGTAGCGATTGACAAGAGCTTTGGCAAAAAATGGGTTGTCCGGACTGCTCATCCAGTCGGCCAGTTTCAGCCGGGGATCTTCGTCGGGAGCGATGGGAGGGATCAGTGTCCCCAATGGGGCCGGTTTCAGCAATGAGGCGGTTCGTGGATTGGCTGCAGTCGCCATGCCCCGTTTGTGAAAGATCATATCTTCACCACGGGTGCCCGTGGGCTTACGGCCAACCTGCGAAAAGAACGCCGTGAGACCGTAGTAGTCATCCTGGCTCCAGCGTTCAAAGGGGTGGTGATGGCACTGAGCACACTGCATTCGCACGCCCAGAAACAGCTGCGCCACATCTTCCTGCTGCTGCTTCGGTTCGCGCACTCGCTTGTACCAGGCCACTGGCGGATTGGCAATGACGGTTCCGGTGGCAGCCAGCAGTTCGCGGACGAACTGGTTGTAGGGCTTATTGGCAAGAAAGCTGTCCCGAACCCACGCATGAAAGGCGAAATTGGAGGTGATGTCGCTGGCGTCGTCACGGCGATTTTTGAGCAGTGCGGTCCATTTACCAGCGAAGAAATCAGCGTAGTCAGGGCTCGACAGAAGCACTTCGATTGCCTGTTCGCGACGGTCCGGCGCGGTGCTGGCGAGGAACGCGGTCGATTCTTCAAGAGTGGGTAGTCGGCCGGCGATATCCAGCGAGACGCGGCGGAGAAAGGTGGCGTCGTCGCAAACCGGTGACGGAGGAATCCCCAATTCACGCAGATTTGCAAAGACCAGATCATCGATGAAGTTACGGGACTGGGGTACGGAATCAACTGGTGCACCCAATGGAATCACCGCCTGGAAGACGGATACAAGCCCCTGATAACGAACCATGATGCTGGAACGCCCGGGAATGCTGGAAGCGGTGACAAGGCCCCCTTCAGTGACTTCGCAGAGCGCACGGTCGTTGCTTTCGAAGAGTGCTCGAGCAGTCACATCGCGGCGGGTACCATCGCTGTAAGTCGCAAACACCTGCAACTGCTGTTGAGCGTGCCGCTGCACGACTGCACGCGGTGGCAGAACTTCAAGCGTCTTCAGAACAGGGGCGGTGTTGCCGTCCCAGACCGCACCCTGGCGAATCCAGTCCCGAATGGCGATCCAGGCAGTGGAATCTTCAGGCATCCTGCGTCCACCCCCGTGCGGAACGCGACCCGCCGCCTTCATCAGCAGAAGACTGTTCTCGGGAGCGGCAGCGAACAACCGCCGACCACGCGCCTCTTTCACAAGATGTTCGTAGTCTTCAACCGGTTCGAAACCCAGCAGCGAAAGCTGAAAACCATTCTGTCCATTACCTGCCTTGGCATGGCAGACGCCCGCATTGCAGCCGTGACGGGTGAGCAGCGGAACAATGTCGTTGACGAAGCTCACAGCACTGCCGCCAGGCAGCGCAGCCGCCGCGGTGTCGTCCCCGGCGCAGGCTGCAGAAACAGCAGCGACAGCAACCACAGGCAGAAGTGTGTAAAACAAACGGTGGCGGGGGGAATGATTCGGCATCATGAGCACCGGAAGGCAGGAAACAGCGGGGCGGGAGTGACCTGCAGTTTACCCGTGCGATACAGTGCGAGTCCACGCAGAAACGGATCAACGGCCGGGCATTTTGGAAGACGAGGATTCTCGGATCGTACTGGACTGTCAGCCTGCGTTCGACAGCGTGGGAAAATCCTGTGACGCAAAAAGCCGCTATCGCCGCGATTCTACTCGCTCCATCACCCGATAGCCTGCCGAACCGAACCCCAGTCGCCTGTACACCGCAGTTGCCGCGTCGTTTTCCTCTTCGACATAAAGTCGTACGCAGACCGGCTGGTCGGAGTGGCGACAGTGATCGAGGCCAAACGCCAGTAATTGGCGGAAAATACCATGCCGGCGACAGGCGGCCACCACGTAGACGCTCTGCAGCCAGAGGATCCAGCCATTCCGCCAGTCGCTCCATTCCCGCGTCAGCATCAGCTGCCCGACAACGAGCCCCGAGCTCTCGGCCACGAAATAACGCACCTCGGGATCGAGCTGCAGACCGCGCCGCACACCGCTCAGCACAACCTCGTCAGCCAGTCGCCGTCCTTCCGTTTCTTCTGCCAGTAATTGATTCAGGTGAGCAATTTGGGAAGCGTCCGTCTCGGAAGCTCTGCGATACTCAACTCTTGTCTGTTCAATTTCCTTCACGGGGAAAATCCTGCTGGAATCGCACCGGGCTCACCACTGAATCCAGCATCGAGCGAATCCATGGACTCTTCGTCGTTCTCATCGAAGCTGGGCATCTCATCAAACGGGTTTTCAACACTGCCCGTCCCCGCGGCAGTGACTGAGTCAGAGCTGGTCGGATCCGCTGATGTGGTTGCCGCCTTTGCGTCGGCTGCGGCAGCCTGCTCGGCTGCAGGAGCCGCCAGCTGTTCAAAGAAATCATCACTGGCCGAACGAGCGGCCTTGCCTGTGCGCTCAGCCGCAGCGGCTGCAGTGGATTTCGCCGTGCTGGCCGCATTTTGGGCTGCTGACTGTGCCGAGCGTGCCTGAGCAGCCCATTCAGCTCTCTTGCGGGAAGCAAAGTCGGCAAAGTCACCAGCAGACGCTGCTGCACCATCCGCCGCGGACCCTGCCAAACGGCCTGCCTGCGTCGCTGCGGCCGTGCCCTCACCGGCTGACTCTTCCAGAAAGCTGCTGAAACCACCAATCTCCCGATTCATTTCACTCAGCGCCGCTGCTTCGGCAGCCGGTGATCTGCGACCTGAACCAGTCCCTGGCTGAGCGAACGCGGTTGTGGAAGCGGACGTACGATTTCGCACTGATTCTCCGCTGATGGTCTCGGCAGGCGGCACGTCACGACCCGAAAGAAAGCTGGAAAGCGAGGGGCCCTGCCATGAGCGAGCGGCAGTACCAGCAGTCGAAGGATCCGCTGTGGCCGCGTGATTGCTTGATTCCGGTTCCGGATAGGCAGCACGAGCGATGCCGGCCCCCACTGCCTGTGGCTGCTGAAATCCTGAAACCCGCTGAATCGGTTTCGGTCCAGGAAGTGGCGGCGTCACCTCCTCGTTATTCGTTGTTACGGCACCCCCGGGGACATCGGAGGTCGGAGCGTCAAGGCTTGCGACCCCACTTGCAGCGTTACGCCCTCCGACATCCCGGCTGCCATCCATGAAAGGATCCCGCGTCTCCTGATAGTCACGTCGTGTGAGCATTCTGGACGTATTGCAACCGCCCGCGAACAGGGTCGTCAGGATTAAGGCTGCAAAGGGAAGCGAGCGAGGCATTGTGATGGCTCCGGGGTGGAGTGAAGAGGCGATTGGCTGGCTGCAGAGTTGTCTGGCGGGCCTTGGTATCAGGGTGGTAACGATTCAGTTTTTTGGCGGAACCGACTGTTGAACGACGCCGGAGAAAATGGATCATTGGCAACCGCACGAACAGCCTTCCGAAGAAACCTCTGGTCAGCGGCTGCACTTTCAGCAGGGCGTCCATGAGCCCGTTCAGCAGTCTCCGAATTTTCGAGGCCGCGCTCTGTATCGTCAACGGGCAGGGCTGCAGCGCGATCAGCCGGAGCATCGGCGACCATCAATTCCGGGTTCAGATCAGCAACAGCAGCCTCGACCCATTCTCGCAGCATTTGCCGCTGCTGTGCACCGACGCGGCCTGGAAACGGGGGATCCTGCATTTCGCCGTGAAGCTGATCCGCTTTCAAAAGCAGCGGGGAACGCAATGGATCGGAAGGCTCCACCTGTTTTAGCACGGCTGCAAGATTGCGTTCCGCCGTCAGCGGCGTGGAGCCATTTCGAATCGAACTGAAATGAAAATCGGAAACGCCAGCGGGGCCGTGACAACCGGTAGCCGCACAGCGATTTGACAGCAGAGGCTGAATCCGTCGCACGAAGCTGCGGGCATTCTCTGTGCTCAAGCCCCCGAGTGACTGAGCACTGGCGGGTGCGGTCATGCCGGGAGCGCCAGGGATTGGACGCGAACCTCTCTGACCAGACTTTCCGTGTGAATCAGCAAGGCGCCGTCCAGTGACTTTTTCAAGCAGCTGCATCGCCTCTGTTCGATTCGGATCAAGGTTCAGGGCATCCAGAAGTTCCCTTTCAGCACAGTCATCAAGCTGATATCTGATGCACCATTTGGCGAGGCTCAGGTGAATCTCCGGAGTCCACGACGAAAAAGTACTCCTCAGGTGCTTCCAGGCATCTGAATGCGAGTCAGCCACGCACAGCACGCGTGAGGACTCGATGAACTGAGGCCCCCCGGGAAACCGAACTTCGTAGCCATCAGGACGTGTTGAGAACGGGAATTCGAGCAGTTGACCGTCAGCCAGCAGGAGCAACTCGCTGCTTCGCGATGGCCGCGCGGAACCTGGCGACTGAGCTGCGACGGGCACAGCCAGGCAGAGAAAAACAACCAGAAGCATGGAGCGGGCACCATCCATGGGCTTCGCTCTAAAGGAAAAAGGTCGGAAAACGACTCTGAAACTACGACAACATAGATGTTTTGGGAGAAACTGGTCAAGAGGAGGTTTCCAGTACCTCGACTGCACTCATTGCGGTGATTGCCGGTTTTGGACCGGTGTTTTCAGCGGATTTTCCCCGGCAGGTGTGCATTCCTCATGAAATGAATTTTCCTGCTGCGATTTACCGTCTGGTGATGGCTTACAGTGTGCACACAACGAAAGCTTTGGCGGCGTTGCGGCCGAGGCCTGCCTGCGGGGCCCACCGGGTGACATGTTTTTTCCCAGCCACGGATAATCTGATGCAAAGGAGCTTGCTGGTCGAGGGCTCATCCGGTTTGACTGGTTCTGCAGTCTGCGTGTGGTTTCGCCGTCAGGGCTGGAAGGTTCATGGTTTGGACAAGAACCGGCGGGCCGTGTTTTTCAGTCCACAGGGGGATACCCGCTGGAACCAGTCGCGGTTGCAGCGGGAGAATGCGGGATTTGTGCATCACCAACTGGATCTGCGCGACCGTGCTGGCGTTCTGGATCTGTTGAAGACGAACAGGCCCCGTATGATCGTGCACGCTGCCGCACAACCCTCTCACGACCTTGTCGCTTAAATGCCCTTGGGTGATTTCGATACCAACGCAGTCGGCCCCCTGAATATGCTCGAAGGCTTGCAGCAATTCGGTGCAGAGTCAACGTTTGTGCTGATGCCCACCAGCAATGTCTGCGTCGACGGCCCAAAAGGGATCCCGCAGCGTAAATTGCCAGCTCGCCGGGACTTTGACGACCCGCGGTACTCCGCTGGCATCGCTGAAACCTTCCCTGTCCACCAGTGCACTCATTCCCTGTTCGGTGCCTCGGGGGAAGTCGCACCAACACCTGCTCGCTGCTTGAGGCTTTTTCTCTGATCGAACAACTGTCCGGGAAACCTCTGCGATACCGATATGGGGACGACAATCGAATTGGAGATCATATCTGCGATTACAGCGATCTGGGCAAGTTGCGGACACATTACCCTGAGTTCCTGAACTTTCTCGACAGGATCAGGCACCTCATTACAAGCGGCGAGCACGTGATTATCAGCAACGCAAACATCCGGCGTTAAGTCGAACAATTCGGGAAGCCCGTCACCGGGATTCCAACCTGTGTCTCGCTGGCTCGTTATCCACTGTGTTCGTTCCGCGAAGTTTCGCACCGTAAACCTGTGGTGGGCTGGATTGGAACTACCTCGAATCCGCGTTACATCCGGAAATGTGCGGCCGCGCTCCGGCGACTGGCTCGCGAACGCTCATTCGAATTGCTGGTCGTTGCCCCAACCCGAGGGCGACGGAGATACTTTTGCGTGGCGCTGACTCAGAATGGTAACACCGTCGCTGCCGCCGTCAAAGCCTCAATCCAGCTTCAATGACTCCCCTTCGACGCGTGGCAACGCCGGGTTATCCCGATGCCATTCACGACGCGCATTTGCCCAGATTGCCAGCCACAGCGGTGTCTGGATGAAGGCGGTGCCGAGCAGATATCCGAGCGCCACGCCGGATGTTCCCAGGCTTCGTCCGAACGCCAGCTGCAGAATTGCAACCCAGCTGCTGCTTACCACAGCCGCAGCCAGAAACGGATCCCGTTTGTGTGCCCGCACGTAGAGATTGGTACAAAGCGCCGGCTGCAGCACCAGCATGGCGAGTGAAAACAGCAGCGTCGGGTAGAACGGAAGCAGACGTTCCGACAGGCGAACACATAACCATTCAGTCCGGGTTCCCAGCCACCAGACACTACCGCAGAAAATGGTCAGCCCGGCCGTCAGACCCGTCATTGCGTGGAGCGACATGCGAAAGAACACCTGATCCAGCTCCTGCCAGCGACGCGTCGCAATCAGCATCCCCATTTGAGGTCGCTTGCTTTCCAGCCATGCCATGGATGCGGACTGAAGTGCCGTGAGCACTGTCCAGGTCATTCCAAGGCGTCCCGCTTCACCTTCACCGTGATATCGGAAGATCACCAGAAGAGGCATCTGGGTGGCCGCCCAGAGCAGCATGCCCTGCACAGCAATTCGCCATTGCAGCGGCCGAACCTCTGCTCGCCAGTTCAGCTGCTCACCAAAGTCCGCATCGAGGTGCTCCCGCAGCGACGCAAAAAAAAAGCGATATCGGACAGCAACGAGCCACAAATCAAAGGTCAGACGTACGGCAGCGGAGCCGGCCAGTGCCCACAATCCGGTACCGGTGACCAGGAGCAGCCAGACCGTCGCAGTGCCGCAGATCGCCTGAATAAGCCGCACGCGGTTCAGCACGCGAAGCTGGTTGCACCCCTCGAGGATCGATGTGAGCGGCAAACAGGCCAGCTGCAGCGTTGTCAGCAGGGACAGCGCCAGCCACGGGGCGCGCCACGACACCGGTGCTCGCCCACGTTCGCTGGCCAACAGTCGTTCCGTGTCACCAAAGAACCAGCTGCCAGTCAGGCAGATCAGTGCCAAAAACACAACGGCCGCCAGCAGATACCAGCGAAGTGACTGTCGGACGAGTGAGGCAAGGCGATTCCGAGCACGCGACGTCCCGGTTACAACGCCATTTTCCAGCCGCAGTTCGGCCCATTCATGACTGGCTACACTGATCAGCACAACGCTGAGACCCAGTTCCACAAAAATCTGCAGTCCCAGCATCCTGGAAAAAGCCTGAAAATAGTCCTGCCCAGCAGCCGTCAGATGCCAGACCAGCAGCAGCTGAGTGAGCGGACCAGTGAAGAGCTGCCAGAATCTGGCGAGTACTGCATCCCGAATACTGGAATCAGAGGAGCCGATTCCGAAGGCTCCCCGGATCATGGCGAATCCCCTGAAGCTTTGCGGGCGAAGATGGTGAATCGACCGCCCTGACCAGAAAACGCCAGCAGATGAGCTGCGGGGGCCAGTAACAGCTGCAGAAACAGACGAAGCTGCTCCGGATAAGACTTCAGCCAGCGTCCCGATCGACTGCGCGGTCGTCGATTCAGCAGAACAATTCGAGGACCGCCGGACACATTCAGCAGCATTCGCTGGTGCTGTACACCAGTGTCAACGAAAGCACACTCGCTGAGGAGCCTGGTGATGGAACGCCAGGTAAAGGAGTGGAGGTGTCGCGGCAGCTCCCGGAGATACCATGCAGACCCGAAAACGCGAGGTTCCCAGCAGCCAGAGCAGGGGATGCTGATCAGCAGTTGTCCTCCTGGACCCAGTCGCCGGAGCAGCTCATGAAGTGTGCCGCGCACGTCCGGAACATGTTCCAGCACATGCCACGCTGCTGCCAGATCATACGGGCGCCCGTCATCCGGAAGCGTCTGGAGCATTCCACAATGTACCGGCTGGCTGCGGTCTTCCAGCAGCCATTTGTAAAGACGCTTAAGCCCGGGAATGCGCCGCAGCGGGAGCCATCGCAGATACCATGGACGCGGTGCGGCGTTCGGAGCGGGGTCCGCTGTGTTTTGTGCTGTCGGCACGTGAGGACTGTAGTCGGGCGGATAACAGTCAGCGAGCGATTCAGTGACGGGGCGAGGATTCATGCAGGGGCGCTGACAGTTGCGACAGCGGACCACAGGAAATTCACCGGGGATTCCGCAGAGATTGTCACGACCTGACAGCCAGTAGACGCTGGATGAACTGCCACACGATGGGCAGGCAATCTGTTCCAGTACCAGTTGCCGCACGGTCACGCTGAACTCTCCTGCCTGAGCCCCTGTTCCCCCATCTGATGAACATGTTGCGGGCATTATCCGGGAAGCTGGAAATTCAACAAGTCCGGAACCTCGGTCATTCGTCCGGGATTGGGTATCCTGCTGCACCCTCTTCGCCTATACTCCCACAAACCCCGAACCTTCTTTGCTCAATGCAGGCCCCCCGGCTATGGAAGAACAGTCCTCCGCTCCGGATATTTCTCGTTACGTTGTGCGTTACGGAACCACCAGACTGCTGGCCGATTTCGAAGCCCGTCGCGGCGCTGTCCACGCTCGCGGTGAAGAAGTGATCGTGCGGTCAGAACGCGGCACTGACTGGGGAATCATTCTCTGTCCAGCCACCGAAAACACATCCGCGTATCTCGGGGGTGGTCGCCACGGAGGACGCATACTGCGGACGGCCACTGACGATGACCGCCGCAATCGCTCCGCTGCCGCCGAACGCGAAAAACAACTCTTTCAACTCGCCGCCGAACGCATTAAAGAACGCTCGCTCCAAATGCAGCTGATCGACGTCGAACTCGTCTTCGGCGGCGAAAAACTCCTGCTGTTCTATCTCTCCGAATCCCGCATCGACTTCCGGGAACTCGTCAAATTACTCGCTCGCGATTTCAATACCCGCATCGAAATGCGGCAGATTGGCATCCGCGACGAAGCCCGTCTGCTCGCTGACTACGGCGACTGCGGAAAACCGGTTTGCTGCAATACCCACCTGCAGCAAATGCCTCCCGTCTCTATGAAGATGGCCAAGCTCCAGAAAGCCACTCTCGACCCTGGTAAAATTTCAGGCCGCTGCGGCCGGCTCAAATGCTGCCTCCGCTACGAATACGACACCTACGAAGAACACCGCCGCGAACTCCCTCCCGTCGGTGCCACCGTTCTTACCAAAGCCGGACAAGGTCGCGTTCTCTCCCAGGAACTGCTCGCCCGAAAACTCGTCGTCGCCTTCGAAGACGGTCGCCGACTCATGACCGACGCCGCCGATATTGTCACCGTAATCTCCCGTGGAAGCAGAAAACGAGAATTTGACGACGACGAAGACTGATTTGTCCATTTGCTCCCTTCATTCCAGTCTCGCGCTCCTGTATCATCTTAACGCCGCAGGGACGTTGCACACCGGAACCTGTTGTCACCCCCCTCAACTAAAGTCTGTGGTCCATGACATCGCTCAGCAGCCATTCCACACGCTCCTATCATCCCTGTGCCTACAAATTCGTCTTCGCAGCCCTGAAATTCATCCAGGAACAACTCGGACGCGATCAGCACTCCGAAAAAACCGGTCACATCTCCGGCACTGAACTCCTCGAAGGCATCCGACTCCTGGGCCTGCAGCAATTCGGAATGCTCTGCCCGGTCGTCTTTCGCAAGTGGGGCGTAAATTCCACCGACGACTTCGGCCATATCGTCTTCAAAATGATCGAAGAAGGCGAAATGCGGAAAACAGCAAACGATCGACTCGATGATTTCCTTGGCGTCTACGACTTCAATCGCGTGTTCATCGATGAATATGAACCCGCCACTGTCGCCGTCGCCTGATCACACTCTGCTGATCACGCCTCACGGGTCACGCTCTGCTGATCATGCTTCACTGATCACGCCGTTCAGTACCTTCCCGTGGACGTCCGTCAGTCGGTAGCGACGCCCCTGAAATTTGTACGTCAGCCGCTCGTGATCAACCCCCAGCAAATGCAGCATCGTTGCCTGCAGATCGTGAATGTGCACACCATCCGCCGCCACGTTGTAGCCAAATTCACAGGTCTCGCCGTACGCCGTTCCCGCCTTGATACCGCCACCCGCCAGCCACATGCTGAAACACCGCGGATGATGGTCGCGGCCAAAGTTGGCCTGGATTTTTCCCTGACAGTAATTCGTGCGGCCAAACTCTCCGCCCCAGACCACCAGGGTGTCTTCCAGTAATCCTCGCGAACGCAGATCCCGGATCAGCGCCGCGGCCGGCTGGTCAGTTTCCTGACATAACTTCGGCAGTGCTCCAGGGAGACCGCCGTGATGATCCCAGTCCTGATGATACAACTGGATAAACCTGACGCCGCGTTCGGCAAGGCGCCGCGCCAGCAGGCAATTGGCCGCGAAGGTGCCTGGCTTCGAGACATCAGGGCCGTAACTGTCCAGAATATGCTTCGGTTCTCCGGAAATGTCCGTCGCCTCCGGAACACTGGACTGCATCGCATAGGCCATTTCATAGTGATCAATGCGAGCACGAATCTCCGGATCCGGCAACCGAGACTGCTGGTGTTCGTGCAGTTCCTTCAGACGATCCAGCAGCAGTCGGCGGCCCGGAGTATCCACACCGGCGGGATTGCCAAGATACAGCACAGGATCCGCAGCCGCCCTGAAAAGCACTCCCTGGTGCCGCGTTGGCAGGAAACCGCTGCCCCAAAGATGAGCCCCCAGTGGCTGGCCACCCTTGTCCCGCGTTATCAGCACCACAAAAGCCGGCAAATTCTGATTGTCCTGGCCAAGCCCATAGCTGAGCCATGCACCGATACTGGGACGGCCCGCGATCTGAGTTCCCGTCTGGAACATCGTCACACCGGGACCGTGATTAATCGCCTCCGTGTACATCGAACGGATCACACACAACTCATCCGCGACCGACGCCGTGTGTGGCAGCAGATCACTGAACCACGCCCCACCCTGACCGTGCTGCTGAAAACCAAATGGTGATCCCACCAGCGGAATCGATGCCTGGTTGCCGGACATTCCCGTGAGTCGCTGGCCACCACGCACCGAATCCGGCAACTGCTCACCCTGTCGCTGCTTCAGCAGCGGCTTGTAATCGTACAGATCCAGCTGCGAAGGGCCGCCGGACATAAACAAATAAATGACGCGTCTGGCTTTTGCCGCAAAGTGCGGTTCCCCGAGCACACCACGGTCACGTGTGGCTGGAGCGGTCGCGTCGTCAGCAGCGGCATCGCGAGCCAGCAGATCGGCGAGGGCGACCGTGCCCAGTCCGAGCCCCGAACTGGCCAGAAAGGTGCGACGGTTGTGCGTCAGATATCGTGAGAGCTGTGGTGACATCATCCGAATCTCTCCTGCTATCGTTTTACGACACACTCGTCGAAGTTCAGGAACGCCTGTGCGAGCACAGTCGCGGCTGCAGCCTGGGCCGGCGTGATTTCGGCAGCAGCTTTGAACTGCCCGACGGCCAATAGCTTTGATGCCTCTTCCGGGCGGGCTTCAAAGTGCTGCAGCTGCTCTGTCCAAAGCTGAGTCAGTATCTCACGTTCGACATCATCGGGGCGGCGGCTCCAGCATCGCAGACAGCCCTCTTCGATCATCTTGTCAACCGCTCCGCCGCTGTGCAGCCAGAGCTGCTGGCCCAACACCCTGGCAGCTTCAACGTATTGCACGCCGTTGAGCAGAATCAACGCCTGTAACGGCGAATCCGTGCGTTCCCGTCGAGCAGTGCAGACGGCTCGACGCGGAGCATCGAAGGCCAGCATCGCTGGGGGAGGGCCGGTGCGACGCCAGTTGGTGTAGAGGCTGCGTCGATACACGCCATCCCCCTGGCTGACACTGGCCGGTCGAAACGCTTCAGACATCTCATACGGATTCACAGGCGGCCCGCCAATTCGTTCCTGCAGGAGTCCCGACGCAGCCAGCGCATTGTCTCGAATCATTTCCGCAGACAGACGAAAACGCGGACCGCGAGCCAGCCACTCATTGTCCGGGTCGTCAGCCATGACCGCCGACGATGCCAGACTCTGCTGCTGGTAAGTTGCTGTCAGCACGATCGCTCGAACCAGCTTCTTCAGGTCCCAGCCGGAACGGATGAAGTAATCCGCGAGCCCGTCCAGGACTTCGGGGTAGAGCGGCCGACTGCCCTGACTCCCGAAATCCTCTGCCGTCTTCACCAGACCTCGACCAAACAGCGACTGCCAGATGCGGTTGACCGTGACACGAGCAAGCAGCGGATGCTGTGGGCTGGTAAGCCACTGCGCCAGCCCAAGTCGGTTCATCGGAGCACCTTCGGGGAACGCTGATAAAGCTGCCGGGACTCCCGGCTGAACTTGTTCCCGCCGCTGATTGTACTCGCCCCGAAAGAGCACCCAGGCTGGCTTTGGCTGAGCCAGTTCACGCATCACCATGATTTCCTTCTGACTTTGAAAGAATTCCGCCTCCTCCAGCCGCGACTTCTGCAGCTGACTCAGAGCCGCTCGGTAGTCAGCGTCCGCACGCAGCAGATACCACTGAAACAACTCTTCTCGCACCGATTCCGGCAGAGCAGCAGCAGGTCCCGCCAGCTTCGCAGTGGCTGCGGTTTCTTCAAACACAGCAAGACACTCCAGATCCGTCAACGCCACGTCGAAAACTCGAAGATCATCGATCACGCCATCTCGAAACCCACGGTCGCGGAAGCGTTCACCCAGAGCAATATTGTCGCCACCACCACCGGTGATCTCGCGAGTCAGCGAATCACGAATCACCTCCGTCTCAGCCCGCTGGCCATTCACATGGATCGAAAGGCCCGACGCCAGACTGCTGCCGTCTGAACTGACGGTCACGTGCACCCATTCACCGAGCGGAACTGGTTGTCGCACGGCCACCGAAGCGGCATTGCCCGGCCAGAAATGAATGAGCGACCACTTCAGACGACCATCCTCGATCAGCAATTCGTAGCCGCGGCTGGCCGCATCTGTCCACGCCCGGGAGCGATGAAGCACTACGGCTCGGGACTTTTCATCAGTGGTCTTCAGCCACAACGAAATACTGAACGGCTGATGACGCTGGAAATTGCCGAGAGGCAGATCCACGGGATCGTCGCCCGTAAACTGCACCCCCTGACCTGATCGCCCCGGTACCAGACGGTTGTCTCCCCTGAGTACTGCCGGCTTATCCGGGTCAATGGAATTCGCCAGCTGATTTCCCTGCAGCTCATCGAAGGAAAAACGCGCTTGCTCACCAGACAGCAGCACAGGACGCGATGTTTCAGGAGTCCTCAGCCAGGCGTCAAAACGAGCTGCTGCTGAGACACGCTGCTGCTGAAGCAAATGCTGATCAGCGAGAACTTTATCGCGAAGCTGCTGAAGTTTTGCCGCGCGGGACGCATCCGTGAGCGCGAGCGTCGGTGTTGGAGGAGAAGTGGTGAAGTAGGCGTATAACCCAGCTTCGTCGATATTCTGAAACATCGCGAACAGCTGGTAATATTCCTTCTGTGATATCGGGTCGAATTTGTGGTCGTGACACCGCGCACACTCGAAAGTCAGTCCCAGAAACGCCGTCGCGAATGTCTGCACACGGTCGCTGACATACTCCACCCGGTATTCCTCTTCAACACTCCCGCCTTCAGATTCCTGCTGATGCAGGCGGTTGAATGCCGTTGCCAGGATTTGCTCCTGAGTGGCCTCGGGGAGCAGATCGCCAGCCAGCTGCCACGTGACGAACTGATCAAAAGGCAGGTCGCGGTTAAAAGCATCAATGACCCAGTCCCGCCACGGCCACATCTCTCGCTCACGATCCACCTGAAAGCCAAAACTGTCCGCATACCGAGCCGCGTCCAGCCAGTCGACCGCCATTCGCTCGCCGTAGCGAGGAGACGCAAGCAGGCGATCCACCAGCTTTGAGACTGCCTGAGGATCACGGTCAGCAATAAACGCCAGCACCTCCGAGGAGGATGGCGGAAGTCCCGTCAGATCAAAGCTGAGTCGACGAATGAGCGTTTCGCGGGAGGCGACAGGCTGCCGGTCCAGCCCCCGTCTGGAGAGCGAACGGCGCACAAATTCGTCAATGATTCCGCTGATGGTCGCGTCAGTTGTCTGCCCCGGGGCAACTGGTATGAACGCCCAGTGACTTTCATATTCTGCCCCGGACTCAATCCACCGTCGCAGGATATCGACCTCGGCCACACTGAGCCGCTCCAGCTTGGCGTGGGGCGGAGGCATGACGGTGTCCGGGTCGTCGCTGAGCACCCGCTGAAGGATCAGGCTTTCTTCGGGTTTTCCCGGTACTATCGCCTTCGCAGCCATCGCAGCAGGTCGCTCGTCCAGCCGCAGATCTGCCTCCCGCCTGGCACTGTCAGGGCCGTGGCACGAGAAACAGCGGTCTGAAAGGATCGGACGTACGTCGCGATTGAACGTCGGCGGTTGCTGGGCGCTGAGCGTTGCCGAACAAAACAGGAGTTTCAGGAGTACGATACGCTGCAGGACTATCACTGGTTGCCTCCGCTCATCCGAAGTGACCACGGGAATGGAGCATTCTGACTATAGCAGCAGGGCACCGGATGGTCAGCGCGGAATTCGGACACAGGGTGGGATTCCGAAATCTGCTGATCGTGCTGACTGCAAACTCACGGCAGAATCCGAATACAGGAAGGCATCCTGACGGGCACCGGCTCTCCAACAGGTTCCAAAAGTCCCGAGTCGGGGTGAATGCGAAAGATGCTCAGGTTGTTGCCGGGCATGTTGGCGCAGAGCAGGAGTCCACCGTCCGCGGTGATCGCCAGATTCTGGGGCCCCTGCCCGCCACTGGGAATGATTCCGATCCGTGTGAGCTGTCCATTTTCGTCGATGCGAAACATGGCGAGGCTGTCGTGGCCGCGATTGGTGCCGTAGAGAAAGCGACCGTTGGGTGTAATCCTGAGATCAGCGCACCACGATTCGACCTTTACGTCGGCAGGGAGAGTGGATTCGGTTGCGCGTTCAATGAGCATTCCCGAGTTCGGGTTCCAGTCGAATGCGGTGATGGAATTGAGCAGTTCATTGATGACGTACATGCGTGGCTGAAGTGGGTGGAAAATCAGATGTCGCGGACCGGAACCGGGCGGGAGTCGCACGAACGGCTGCGCGGCCGGGGTGAGTTGTGCGGTGGCGGAGTCGAACTGGTAACAGATCACCTGATCGGTCCCCAGATCCGCAGCGTAGGCGAAGCGATTGTCCGGACTGATTACAAAGCAGTGTGCGTGGGGTTCATTCTGTCGGGAAGTATTGATGCTGCGGCCGCCGTGGCGAATGAAGGACACGGGGGCGGACAGCCGTCCGTCTGATTCGATACGGTAGGAAATCACGTCGCCGCTGCTGTAGTTGGCGACAAGCAGGGCTTTTCCGGTGCGATCGACTTCGACGAAACAGGATGCCGTGCCGCGGGTAGTTTCGCGGTTGATTGCTTTCAGAAGTTCAGGGGCAGGACTCAGTTCGAAGGCGGCGACTGATTCTGGAGCCTGACCGCCAAACGTTTCGGCATGGATGCTGTAGAGCCTTCGGCGATCGGGTGAGACGTCGAAGAAGAAAGGATTGGGAATCGGGGCAGATCGTGGTCCGGGTGTGAGCTGTCCCGTGCTGAGATTGAGGCGAAAACTGTGGATACCTCCTTCTGGCGCAGCAGTGAAGGACGATACAAGCACAGCAGCATCGCCGGCTCCGGCCGCTCGCGGGGAAATCAGGGCTGCTGCCATGACCAGCAGCAAAGTCGCTGCGGGCAGGATCGTGGCTGAAGGGGAGAGCGCTGAGGCGGTACGCATCGGTGAGCTTTCGTGCGAAGCGGGGGGAAGAGTGAGTTGAGTTGCCGACTGAGGTGAGGACAGGAATCGGCCTCAGGGTGCCGATGGAGGCTGCGACCGCCCCATGGTGCGGAGTATAAAATCAAACAGCAGTCGTTGGTAATGTGGCCCCTGTATGGGGTGCCGTGCGGTGGGATAGAACATCACTTCGAACTGCCGTCCGGACTCCTGCAGGGCGTGCATCAGCTGGATCGAGTTTTCCGGATGGACATTGTCATCTCTGAATCCGTGCAGCAGGAGAAGTCGCCCATGAAGTTTATCGGCTCGGGCCACAACAGATGAGTCGCGGTAGCCGTCCGGATTTCGCTGCGGCGTGGACATGAATCGCTCTGTGTAGATCGTGTCGTAGTGCGCCCAGTCGGTGACGGGTGCACCAGAGATTCCGGCGGCGATACAGTCCAGTCGAGTCATGGCAAACGCAGTGAAATAGCCACCATAACTGTGACCGCTCAATCCAATCCGGGACGCGTCGATCCATGGCTGCGCTTTGAGCCAGTCGCAGACTGACTGCAGATCGCGGGTTTCTTCAGCACCCAGTCGTTTCCATGCGGGCCAGGCGCTGCAGGCCCCGTAGCCGCTGGCAGTTCGTGGGTCGAAATTGATGACAACAATACCCATTTCGGCGAGCAGGTGATCTGCGAGCCGGGGAGTCCACTGGTTCTTGACAACAGGGGTGTGCGGGCCGCCGTATGTTCTGATCCAGACGGGATATTTCTGCTGCGGATCAAAATCGTGGGGCAGTACAAAAATCGCTTTGGTAGTGCTCCCGTCTGCCATCGGCAGGTCGCGCATTTCAAGCTGTCCGAAGCGATAAGTATCTGCAGGCAGTTCCAGTCTTTCCACGAGAACTCGCACAGGTTCCCCGGACGCCTTGCGCAGAGTCGTCTGAATGGGCTGCTGGAAAGTGCTGTGTGAATCGGCAAACCAGACGCAGCCGGGGCTGACAGAGGCGGCGTGATGACCGTCTTCGGGAGTGATGCATTGCGGCTGAGTGCCTGGCTGACTGAGTGAGATGCGGAAAACGGCATCCGCGATCCGCGAATTCTTTGCGGCAGCCACAAGCAGCGATTGTTCGTCCGCAGCCACGCCGAGCAGTTCGCGAACTTCATAGTCGCCTGAAGTGAGTGGAATCATGCTCACGTCTTCGGCGGCGACTCGATAGAGATGTTTCCAGCCGCTGCGTTCGCTGAACATCAGAAAGCTGCCATCACTCAGGAATCGAACATCACCGTGATTGTCGGTCCATGCCGGAGTCTGGTCACGAAGCAGCTTTCGAGGGGGAGTTCCGGAACAAGGACTGACAAGCCGATCAAGCCATGTCTGTTCGCGGTTCTGTGCTGCCCAAAGGAGTCCGCTGCTGTCCGGAAGCCACTGGAAATTGACCAGTAAAAAATCGTCCTGCGGGTAATCGCCGATATTCAGCCACTGCACCTGGTCACCAGACACTGAGATGATTCCGAGACGAACCGTCGGATTGGCCTGACCGGCCTGCGGGTAATGCTCTTCTTCAAAGACCTGAGCGACTGTTGTGTGGTCGCTGATGCGGAAGACAGGCACGCGTTCGTCGTTGAACTGCTGGAAAGCGAGCCATTTGCCGTCCGGACTGAAGCGGAAGGCCTTCCAGCTGCGATTGTAGACTTCTTCAAAGTAGACCCAGTCAGCCTTACCGTTGCGGAGGGTGCCGGATCCGTCGGTGGTGAGCCGTCGCAGCTGGAGGGTACGAAAGTCAACCAGCCAGAGGTCGTTTTTGAGAACGAATGCTGCGCTGTCTCCGGTGGGGCTGAGGGTCACCAGTTCGATCAGTTCGTCAGCAGCTGGAAGTTCGATGGAGGCAGATTCGCCGGGGTCGGCGAGATTCACGCGGACGAGTCGGCCCCTGGTGTGGAAGAGTGCCAGCTGGAGAGACGGCAGCAGTTCGACCCAGCCTCCGCGGCTGAGTTTTTGTGCGTTCTCAGGAGAACACCCGGTGCTTTGTTGCAGCGCGGCGGCAACGGATGCGCTGTCGTACCAGGAGCCCCGGGTACCGTCTGCGGCTGCGATGATTTCCCAGCCATCGGCCGAGGGCTGGATCCAGCGATTATCGTCCAGCCATGTGAGCTTTGCGGGGGGGGCACCGGCGAGATTGAGCCGTTCAGGGCCGTGGACGAGCTCGAATGTGAGTGGCTTTCGGAGGGATTGATCGGCCAGCGCAGGCGCTGCCGTCTGCGCTGAAGATGGACAAGCGAGGATCGAGATGAAGGTGACAACAAGGGCGGTGACGACCGTGCGAATCATGAGATTTCCTCGAAAAATCCTGGCGGTTGTGCAGCGTGTGGGGTGCAGGCAAGCCGTTTCCAGCCCATTGTTTCTGGTTCCCGCCCTGCCTGTCCAGGCCACCCCCAAATTAAAATCGCCGAATAATCGATTCTCTTTTCCACTGAATTCCGTTAAAACACGGGCAGGAATTCGTCTGAAACGAAAGGCCGGCATATCTGCCGGAACGACGACGTTTCACGAAGCCACTCGCTCTGCAACGGAAAATGCGATCAGAGAGCTGTCCAATGCCTGCTCCGGAATACATGGCCCTGCTGAAGAAAACCGGGTTGCTCTCGCCGGCACAATGGACCATTGCCGAAGAAGTGGCTGCTCGCAGTGCCGTTCCTGCAGTGCTGTCAGCGGAACTCGTCCGACTGGGACTGCTCACCAGCTGGCAGTCCATGCAACTGCTCAAAGGCCAGACGGGCTTCGTACTCCATCACTACAGACTGCTGGAGGCCATTGGTCGCGGTGGCATGGGACATGTGTTCAAGGCGCAGGACAGCCGCACATCGGAGATCGTCGCTATCAAAGTGATGTCCCGAAAACTCTCCTCCAATCAAAATCTGGTCAATCGATTTCGCCGCGAAATTCGCGCTTCCTCACGGCTCATCAAAAGCCCCAACATCGTGAAATACATCGACGCGGGGCGAGTCGGCAAAATTGACTTCATGGTGATGGAGTTTGTCAACGGGGATCAGCTGGACAGCATCCTCTCCAGACTCCCGCTGATTCCACCAGCCACTGCCTGCGAAATCATTCGCCAGGCCGCACTCGGGCTTCAGCACGCTCACGAATGCCGCATGGTGCACCGCGATATCAAGCCCGGCAACCTCATGATCGACTGGAACACCGACGGCCACGGAGTTGTCAAGATCATGGATATGGGCCTTGTCAGGCTCGATGAAGAAGAAGACAAAAAAGAGGAACTCACCGCCGTCACTCGCGCCGGTCAGGTCATGGGGACTCCAGACTACATGTCCCCGGAACAGGGCTGGAACACCGCAAAAGTCGATATTCGCTCCGATATCTACGGCCTTGGATGCACCTTCTATCGGATGCTCACCGGGCGCATGCCTTTTCCCGGTGATAACCCTCTCCAGGTTCTCATGGCACGCTGCTCCAAAGACGCACCGTCGCCAAAACTCCTTCGCCCCGAAATCCCCGACTCAGTCGATGCCGTCGTTCGCCGCATGACACTCCGGGATCCCGATGCACGCTATCAAACCCCCGCTGAACTCGCCGCTGCTCTCGAACACCTCTGCACCCCGCTCACCATCGAAGCTCTTCGACAGTGTGCCCGCGAACAGGGAGCCGACGAAGAAGCAATTGTGCTCGACGCCGCCAGCCGCGTCGATCTGTCAGACCCGCAGGATCCAGGCTACCAGCAATTCCTTCGCGAGATGGACACCGGCGCCTCCGTCGATCTGATGCTGGCGAATACTCCCTCCGGTGGCTTCGCCCTCTCACCGACATTCCCCGTGATCCAGGAGCGTCGTTCAATCTCCGGAGAACGACGCTCAAACGACTCAGGCTTAAACAACCGCGGTCGGCGGACGGCCCTTATCGCGTTGCTCGTCGCCTCCGCACTTGTGGCGGCAATCGGAACCTTCGTGATTTCCCGACAAATGCGAGGTCCCCAGTCCAATCCCGGCAGTGCCGCGGTCGGAGAAAAAAATACTAAACAGAAAGCCCCGATCGCCGCTCCACCCACAGCCGTACTCGCCATCGCACCGCCACTCAAATACGCCCCCGGTGACCAGCTCGATTATGATCCGGAATTCGAAGGCCCACCGCCAAAGCCAGCCACCGGCTCACTCACCTGGAAACTCGTTGCCGGTGGCCCGGACAAAGTCACCATCGACCCCCGCACTGGCCACATTCGCTGGAAAATCCCGGAAAGTCATCCAAATGGGGCCGTGCCAATTCCCTTTATGCTGATTTACGTCGCTGATAAATCTGAAATCGTGCTCGCCCACTCACAAATTGTCGCTTCCATCTCCTCCAGTACACCAGCATTTCAGATCATCCCACCCGCCACCATCTACTCGCAGCCCGGCAAGTCAGTCGCACGCCGAATTGAAGCTGTCCCCATGCCCTCCGACAGCAGCGACATCCGGTTCCGCCTCGCAGGCAAAGTGCTGGAAGGCATGCAAATTGATGGCCGTGGCGGTGAATTTCGCTGGAGCCCAAAGGAATCCGATATTGGAACTCACAAACTCAATGTCGAACTCTACGATCAGCAGGCGAAAGTCACCGTCGCCACTGCCCCGGTCGAAATCGTCGTGGCCCCCGACAGCTTCACTCTGCAAATGCCACGCGTCGGTCCCCAGAATGCCACCCCCGGCCAAACCCTCCGCATCCCACTCTATCCTGATCCCCCCCCCCGAGAACTGGGACGAGCCTTCAATCTGCAGCTTGACCCACAGGGACTTCCGCCAGGCGTAAGCCTCGAAAATGGCGGCGAAGTACTCGTCTGGAAAGTCCCCGCCGACGCAGCAGGTTCGGTACAAATCACCATCAAACCACAACCCCTGATCGCGGTCATGGACATGAAAAACGTCCGGCCGAGTGTCATCACCATCAATGTCCGCACCAGCAATCCGCCTGCCAACGCTAACCTCCCGGATGCAAAACTCGTCGCTGAAGCCGAATCCGAAATTCGAAAGCTCCACCAGAAAAATCTCAGCCCCTCCAACCGTCGCATCACAGCCAACCTCCGCCAACTCCTTGAAACCGCACCAACCGATGCACCTGCTCATCAGGACCTCGCTCTGCTCAACGTCATCGTAACCGCCGACGCCGGTGCAAAGGCCGCAGACTCCATCCTCGACGCAGCCCTGATCCGACACCTGCGTTACGGCACTGAAATTCCACCCGAAATTGTCACACTCTGCTCCGATCTCAAAACCACTTCCCTGAACGATGCCCAGGGCGATCGTGTGGCTGAGGCCTGCCTGACGCTCGCAGAAATCGCCGTCGGCAAGGCACGCTGGAACGATGCCTTCGAATTTCTGCGGATCCCAGCCGAATTCTCCAAAAAAGGCGGCCGCTCCGTCTTCCCGGATGAATTTGCTGAAGATCTCGCCAGATCCCTCGAAGCCGCCGACTCACTGCGAAAAACAGGCACTTCTTCCACTGAAGTGCTCAAAGGAGAAATTCAGGCCACCCTCAACAAATGGAAGTTTCAGCCCGTTTTTCGAGGCCCCGGAAACCTCGATTATCTGTCCGCCCCTCCCAGTGACCCAAACTCCCCGCCCGCCGATGATCCTGCCTCGCTCTTCCCAACGGATCGCGTCTCCATCTCAGGGCCCAAATCTTCCAAAGTCTACGGTTTCCTCGATCCCTTGCTCACCACCGAACGCTGGCTCTTACGCACCCAGGTCGTCGCCACCTCAACCTCCTGCAGATTCGTGTTTGGAACTCGCCAGGATAGAAACTTCACAGGGCATACCCTGTATCTTGAACCCGGAAAAATGGGACTTGTCATACCACTCCCCTCAACTTCCACTACTCCACCCACGCTCCCTGCCAACGCCTCCGCCAGCTGGCCCACTAACTCCTACCTGCACGATCTCGAGATCCGACTCGACGGCCGGGCACTGCGTGTGCGCATCAACGGTGACATCATCCTCAACGCCAACGTAACTCAACTCCGACAAGGCTCCGCAGGTATCATGGTTTCCATGGAAAATGCCGGCAACCAACCAGTCCTCGAACTCCGTCGCCCCCGCTTCATTCGGCTCCCCTAGTCCCGACATGGCGGAAAAACAGACGCAGAAATCCCAAGCCGCGACTCGCATCCCGCCTGAAGTACGCCGTTGCATTTCCACACCCCCCCCACTTCCCCCCTCTCCCCTCCCAGGGGAGAGGGGTCGTGGGTGAGGTGTCAACACCCGCGGTCAACACCCAGGTGTCAACACCCATCGAACCCCCAGCCCCTGCACCCCAAGGGCCAACCCCCACACCAGGCGTCGCCCGGTGCCGCTGCTGATTCCCATACTCCAATCACACCGCTTCTATGCCCGAACTCGATATCCAGCGTCTTTCTCCCGCAACAATCTACCAGCACCTCATCAGACTGATTCAGCCGCGACCCATTGCCTGGGTATCCACAATCTCACCGTCGGGGATCCCCAATCTGGCTCCTTTCAGCTTCTTCAGCGGGGTTGGAACAGTTCCTCCGTCACTGGTGTTCTGCCCCGCCAATCGCCGCGATGGCCGCCCAAAGGATACCCTCTCCAATCTGCTGGCATCCGGCGAATTTGTGGTCAATCTCGTGCCGTTCGAACTCGCCGTTCCCATGAATCGATCGGCCGCTGAACTTGATCCCGAACACTCAGAGTTCCTTCACGCGGATATCCAGACCGCCCCTTCAGCCGTCGTTCGGCCACCGCGAGTCCTGCTGTCGCCCGCCAGTCTCGAATGTCGATTGCTCCACCACCTGCCACTGGGGACCGGGCCGGGTGGCGCAAATCTGGTCGTTGGTCGGATCCTGCATATTCATCTCGCGCCGGAAATCCTTGACGAACAGGGTTTCCCCGCCCCTGAAAAACTGGACCTCATCGGGCGACTCGGTGGACAACTCTACTGCCGCACCCGCGACCGTTTCGAGCTCGAACGTCCAGAATGATTCTCAAAAGTGAAAACTGAACATTTGTTCACATTATCTGAAGGGGAGTTCCCAAGGTTCTGCAGGTGACGGCGCTGCTGGGTATTGATTCTTGCCCGGGACACCGGATAATCAGCCTAAGCACTTCTGGCAGGGGCATTTGCGTTGCCAGCGAGGGCTCAGCGGAAGGCTGTAAAACAGGGCAATCTGGGCTGCTCTTGTGTGCGACTTCGGCACACCACCCGGAATCTGCCGAAATCAGCAATTAAGTTCTCGAATTTTCCACCAAAACCGTGTAAATTCCGCACCTTCAGCATCTGCAGACCGCGCGGACGTGCGTTCAACCGGGGCTGAGTGCACCCAAAAACGATAAAACGGGTCCTTTCTCAACGGAGTCAGTCTCGTATGATCACGGCAGAAGCCGAAGCCGAGCGTCTTTACCCGTCCTGTCCCCTTCCTCCTTACACGTACTATCCTGGTTCCGGTATGCCCCATCCGGTCCGCGATCCTCGCGGGCATTGCTATGGTAAAAAGCACGCTCCTGGCGGTGGTCCTCGGGCCCTGTGTCATGAAAGCTGGCATCTCAATCGCAATTATCTGCTGGGTCTGGACTATTTCAATCTCGGCTTCTACTGGGAAGCCCACGAAGAATGGGAACGCCTCTGGAGAGTTTCCGGTGCAGACACAACGGTCGGCAGGTTTCTGAAAGGTTTAATTAAGCTGGCTGCAGCCGGAGTGAAGGTCCGGGAACGGAGCATTCACGGGGTTCGTCGGCATGCGGCATCGGCCGGTGAATTGTTTGCCGACGTGGCGGCTGAGGCCGATCTGGATTCGTTCTGCGGACTGGAATTCATCCGTCTGCAGTTCGCCGCTGACCGCGCCGCCCAGCTGGCCTACAAGAAACAGCACATTGCCGGAACGCCCGTTCGCGTCTTTCCATTCGTGCTCAAACCAGAACTCGCCCCAGTCGTTTGAAGACTCGGCTTTCCCGTTTTCAGCGTCTTCACTGAAACGCAGACGCCGGAATCGAACTCCCCCAGGACTCGCGGTACCCTTCCGCGAGTCCTTTGCGTTTATTGAACTGGAGCGGACAGGTATTCATGAAGATTCTCGTCGTCGGATCAGGTGGTCGCGAACATGCGCTCGTGTGGAAACTTGCCCAGTCGCCACTGGTGGAAAAAGTTTGGTGTGCACCTGGCAATGCCGGCACTGGAATAGATGCCGAAAATGTCAACATCCCCGCTGAAGACGTGCCGCGGCTGGTTCGATTCGCCAGGGACCGCGGCATTGACTTGACAGTGGTCGGTCCGGAGGCACCGCTGGTGGCAGGACTCACGGACGAATTTCGCCGCCAGGGCCTCGCCGTGTTCGGTCCGTCGGCGTCCGCTGCAAGGCTGGAAGGCAGCAAGGTTTTCACTAAGAAACTGCTGCGGCGTGCCAGTATTCCCACGGCCGACTTTGCTGTCTTCACCCGTTACGCCGATGCCGAACGCTACATCGACGAAGGCCCCGAACAACCGCTGGTTGTCAAAGCCGACGGTCTTGCCGCCGGCAAAGGTGTGTTTGTCTGTGCCAACCGTGCCGAAGCCAGGGCTGCAGCCCGTTCGTTACTCGTGGACAGCATTTTCGGTGCTGCCGGCAGTCAGATCGTGATCGAGGAATGTCTGGTCGGACAAGAGGCCAGTATCCTCGCAATTATCGACGGCGATACCATCGTGCCCCTCGATTCTGCTCAGGACCACAAGCGTGCCCACGACGGAGATCGCGGACCTAACACAGGTGGCATGGGCGCCTACTCCCCAGCGCCAGTCGTCACGCCGGACATCATGGATGAAATCGTCCGCCGAATTCTCGTCCCCACCGTACACACCATGAAGGTCGAAGGTCACCCTTTCAACGGTGTACTCTACGCTGGACTGATGCTGACACCCGCCGGCCCAAAGGTGCTCGAATACAACGTTCGCCTCGGTGATCCGGAAACACAGCCCGTCCTGATGCGACTCAAATCCGACCTCGCACACATCCTCCATCTCGCTGCCCTCGGACGACTCCACGAACTCGAAGGACTCGATTGGGACCCCCGCCCGGCCGTCTGTGTTGTCATGGCGTCCGCTGGCTACCCCGGAGATTACCAGTCCGGTCACCCAATCAGTGGACTCGAAAATGCTGCCCAGGTTGCCGACGTCAAAGTCTTCCACGCCGGCACCGCACTTCGCAACTCAGAGATTGTCAACACCGGTGGCCGAGTGCTCGGAGTCACCGCCTGTGGTGACGATATCTCAGCCGCCAGAAAACTCGCCTATCAGGCTGTCGACCAAATCAGCTGGAAAGGCGGTTGGTGTCGCAGGGATATCGCAGAAAAAGCCTGAAGTAACCGGTATTCCCAACCTGCCCGCAGCAATCTCCATCGACTGCGGCCACCGGCACCGCGAAGGATTGTAACCAGAGTTGAGATGCCCTGGCCGCTGGTGGACACAAAGACGTCGCGTCCTGTGATCCATCGGCAAACTGCGAAAGTCTGACCGGCTTCGCAGTTTGATTCCTTCACGGTGCCGGTGGTCGAAGAAGATGTGGTCAAATCATGGCACGATTTCACGGGGTGGGCTGTCATCGCCGTCATGAGCCCGCTGAGCTGCGGCGGGCTCGGGTGGCTCCGGAACAGGCTGAGATGCAGAATCGCCGCCGCCCGCGACTTTGGCTGAATCCCGTTCCACGGTACCCACATGAGAGGGCCATGCAAATTCAGCAGGTTCGGCATGGATGTGCTCGTTGGGAAGTGCGTGAGTCCGCGCCAGTGAACGCAGACGGGCATCCTGGATGGCATCCGCGTTCCAACTGCCTTCGGCCAGCTGCACACCATTCACGTCAAGCAGATTTCCCGTGGACAGATTCAGCGCTGTGATGGATTTGTTGT
>JBJTOP010000245.1:0-21273 GCA_046074645.1 Planctomycetaceae bacterium
AAAGTAGAATGCGGCTCAGCGGTTGCGCTGCAGCCCAATGGCGTTGAAGTTCTCTCTATCCTCGCGAAAATCGCCCTCAATCCCCCCTCTCCCCTTCGAGGGGAGAGGGGACGGGGGTGAGGGGTCAAAGAACACTGCCAGTCCCCTCGCCAACACTTCCACGACACTGTGAATCCAGCATCCTTCTGCACTGTCCGTGCTGCGCGTGGCAGGAGCGTTTCACCCCTCACCCCCGACCCCTCTCCCCGATCCGGGGAGAGGGGAGCCAGATGCTGTTTCCGCCAGAAAGTCAAGGCCATTGGGCTGCCGCCGCCTGCCGGTTGACAACGTGCGGCCGGATCGAGTCACAAAAAGTCAGTGTGGCGTGGGGCCGATGTCAATCGGCTGGTCATGTTTGCAGCGGTTCTCTGGGTTTTCGCTGCCGCGGGTGACACGTCAGGGCCACCGACGAAATCTCATGGGCTCAAGTTGCAAGGCAAAGGAATTGAGAATAGACTCAGGGTGAGAAATCGGTTTCCAGCGCGACTGTGGTGTAGTGGTAGCACAGTAGCTTCCCAAGCTCCTGGTGAGGGTTCGATTCCCTTCAGTCGCTGTTCAAGGTGGGTTGTGGGTACTGAGGCTGATGGGACTGGACTTACGGGCTGGCGATGCCAACGGGTGTTCGGCCGATGCCGATGTCGGTGTCGGTGTCGATGGGCCGTCCGAACCGCGTGAGTACCTGATGCGGTATTGGTTACGTGGGTACGTGCGCCCATCGGGGGATTGACAGCCACTGCACGCCTTACAGTGCACGTGTCTTTTCACAGTGATTGCGGTCAATACCAATGGCATCAGGTTCTGTGATGGTGGTTGATCTATCTTGAGGGTGGTGGTTCGGGGCCGGATTGGGGTTGTCGGGCGACGTTGAGGGTTCTTTGGCTGCCGTAGCCGGCTTCCGCCCAGCCTCTCAGGACGCTGCGTTCTTCTGAGCGTCCCTGGGCACCGATGGCGTCAGCGGTGAGTCTCAGTAGTCTCAGGGTTTCCGGGGCGTCGGGGCCGTACTGTTGTTCGCTGATTCTCCATGCGGAGCTGAACGCTGCTTCTGCTTCAGAGAATCGCTGTTCATCTGCCAGTTCCAGTCCTCTTCTGGTGACGGGCTGGAGATCGACTGTGCCGTCGCCTCGCGGTTGTCGTCTGAGTACAGCGAGGGCCTGCTGCAGCATGGCATCTGAGTCGTCGGTGCGTCCGGCGATGGCGGCAACGAGAGCGAGAGCACGACGCTGCAGCGCGGGTTCCAAGTGTTCTGCTCCGAAGTACTTGAGGTCGATTCGCAGCACCTGCTGATAGGTTTTTTCTGCGCTGGCGTAGCTGGCCTGGGCTCTTTGTATTCTTGCCTGCTGGCTGAGGCAGGCGGCGACGAGGGGGTGATCATCGCCATAGATGCCTTTTCGGATTTTCAGAGCGCGGGAGACGAAAGCATCGGCGTCTTCGTAGCGTCCGAGTGCACAGCAGCAGCTGGCGAGATTATTGAGGACTGCGGCGGATTCGACGTGATCGGGTCCGAGGGCGCGGCCGGTGATTTCGAAGGCTTCTTCGTAGAGGCTTTGGGCATCTTCATAGTTGCCCTGAGCTCGACTGAGCAGTGCGAGGTTATTGAGGGAGGAGGCGACATCCGGGTGTCCGGGTCCGAGGAGTTCTGCGCGGAGATCCCGGGAGTGAATGTAGAGTTGTTCGGCGGTATCGTAGTCGGCGGCAGCGGCGCAGGCGGATGCAAGATCGTGGATGGCATCGGCGGTGAGTTTTGTGGAGGGGCCTTCGGTGTTTTCGGCGATTCGCACGGCTTGCTGGAGGATGTCAATGGCTTCGGGGTGTCTTCCCTGATGAAGGCGAACGAGTCCGAGTCCTCTGAGGCTGTGCACGGTGGCGGCGTCATGTGTGCCGCTGCGATTTCCGGCTTTGATGGCGGCGAGGAAGAGGGCTTCGGCGGTTTCGTAGCGACCGGCCTCGATGGCCCGGAAGCCTCTGTCGCCAGCGGATTTTCGGAAAGCATCCTGTGCGGCAAGCGGTGTGATTGACGCGATTGTTATGACGAGCAGAGCCATCAAAGAAGGAACGGCCGCACTGGAATACCTGTGCATTTTGGATTTCCCCGTGAAACACCCCCAGGAATCGGCGATCCGTCACCAGACGCGGAGGCGAGAGTCCTCCGCGTTCGGCAAATAATGCCATGTGAAGAGAGATATCGGCATTTTTGGCTGGACGACGACAGCCCTCAACGGGCATTTTCACTGTGAACGTTCAGCCGCGGATTGAATGTCGCCGGGGAGACGATCGGAAAGGCGGCGAGCCGCGATCCGTTTTACTGCCGGGGAAGCAGAATTTTTCAGTTACAGAAGTTTTGCGAGCATGGATGTCATTCGCATGGCATCGAGGGGATTGACTTCCTTGTCTTCCACTTTGCCGGCGAGCGAGATGAAGGCTCTTTCGACGGCGGTGATTTTGTCGAGTGCGAACAGTGCGAGGGAATCTTTTCCTGCGAAACGTTCTTCGGCTCCGCTGGGGCCTTTGACAACGAAGGCACCCGGGGATTGTGAGACCAGCGAGTATTCAAGAACGACGGCGCTGTTTTCTTTCCAGTCCACACGATAAATGATGTCTCCCACCTTCACGCGGGGAATCACAATACGGCCGGCCATGTTCGTCCTCCTGAGCAACCATGAAAAGACAGACAGATTACTGCGGGGGATATTTTGAGAAAAATGGCGGCAGATTGCCAGAGCAACCCCTGGGAAGAATTTTAAATCTCCTGTGGTCACGGGGCACCGTATCCCTGTAGATGGTACAGGCGTCAATCACGGAGTTTTCCACCGGGAGTGGCAGCAATTGCCGTTGTCTGGCGGGTATGTGGGCAGGATACCGGGTTGATCGGCCACTTTTCCCGGGCTTCGGCTTGACCATCAGCCCGTGGTTTGAGAAAACCCGGCTGTGCGCGGCCGGGAAATGGTGCCGGCATTGAAAATTCCTCCCCTGTGGAAATCGGGGGATCAGACTGGCGAAGGAGTGCCATCAACGTGAATCGACTTTCCCTTGCTTTCGCGGCTGTGCTTGCCGCAGGCTTACAATTCTCGGCCATTGCCCAGGATGCCGCCCGCCCTGCCACTGCTGCTCGCCCTGCCGCAGCACCCGCTCAGCAGCGAGCACCCAGCCGTGTTGGTTTGATCGACATGGCCAAGGTTTTCGAAGGCTACTCCCGTTTCAAGGTGATGCGTGAGGAGTTGTCGGCGGAAATCGAAAAGAGCGACGCGGAAGCTCGCGTCATGGTCGACAAGATGCAGGCGATGCAGAAGGAAGTTCAGGAGAACGGGTTTCAGCCAGGCAGTCCTGAGTACGAAGCAGCTGAAAAGAGAATTCTGGACGCCCGTGGTGAATTCGAGGCTTTCCGGGCTGCCACGCAGCGGAAATTGGCTCGCCGCGAGTCCGAGATGTTCAAGACGATTTATGCTGACACCACCAGCATGATCAAGAAGTATGCAGAGTTCGCGGACTACACGGTCGTGATTCGCTTCGACAGCAAGGATATTGAAGACGACACACCACCGGCCGAAGCTGTGCAGCGAATGAACAAGCAGGTTGTGTACCACCGAGGTGAGAACGACATTACCGAGGTTGTGCTGCAGTCACTGAACAAGCAGTACGAGTCATCGCAGGGTGGTACGCCGGTGCGGACCACCAGCGGCACGGCTGCTCCACGGAAGTAGTTGCAGAGACTATGCGGCAGTTGTTCGCGTCGGGTGAGCCCGTGGTTTCACGGGCTTGCCGGGATCGCGAGACTCAGTCAGAAAAACTCGTCCGGGGGCAGGGATGGAAGGCTGGAAATCAGAATGCGGGCTGCAGCAGACGCTGGCGCGCCCGGCGGTGATCTCGGGGCGTGGGCTGTTTCATGGCGTGGAAGCGCGGGTTCGGATGCTGCCTGCACCTGAGAATTCCGGAATCGTGTTTCGCCGGGTTGATTTAGCAGATCGGCCGGAGATTCCGGCTCGAACTGAATTTGTGATACCGGGATCGCGCAGAACCATTCTTTCGGCGGGGGGATCGACGGTCGAGACGGTTGAGCACCTGCTTGCTGCACTGGCGGGACTCCATGTTGATAATTGTCTGATCGAGATTCGCGGGCCTGAGGTGCCTGCGGTTGATGGTTCCTGTCTGCCGTTTTGTGAGGCGATTCTTGAGGCGGGGCTGAATCAGCAGGCTGCGGTTCGCCGCGTCACCTGCATCGGTCGCTGCCAGCGAATTTCTGATCCGGCGGCCGAGCAATGGCTGGAGGCAATTCCGACGCTGACGGGTGACCTTGTGGTGAGCTACCAGCTGGATTATGGAGACGACTCTCCGCTGGGAAGGCAGTCGCTTGCACTTTCAATCACTCCTGAAACATTCCTGCATGAGATCGCGGCGGCGAGAACGTTTGTGATGTCGGCCGAGGTGGATGCGCTTCAGGCTCAGGGATACGGGCGGCACCTCACAGGTCGGGATCTGGTGGTTTTCGCAGCCGACGGGACGGTGGTCGATAATCGTCTTCGCTGGCCTGATGAGCCGGTGCGGCACAAGATTCTTGACTGCATTGGCGACCTGTCGCTTTCCGGAGCTGCTGTGTTTGGTCGGATCGTAGCCCGACGCAGTGGACATAAACTCAATCATGTGATGGCTCAGATTCTGTCGACAACTCATACAAGCAGTCCTGTACCCGCCCGTGCGGCCTGATTCCTTTGTCGCTCTGTTCAGGATAACAGCATGGAAACACAGATTTCTTCTCTGTCCCAGATCGACCCTGCGGCGCGAATTGGCAATGGTGTCGTCATTGGCCCGTTTTGTCTGGTGGGCCCTGATGTAGAGATCGGGGATAATTGTGTGCTGATGAGTCACGTTGTGATCACCGGCCGCACTCGAATTGGCAGCGGGAACCGTTTCTGGGCCAACTGTGTGATTGGCGGCGAACCCCAGGACGTCAGCTGGAAGGATTCGCAGACCGAGATTCACATCGGCGACAACAACATTTTTCGTGAAGGTGTGACGGTGAACCGTGGTGCTGAGAAGGAAGACGGCATCACGCGAATTGGCAATCACAATATGTTTATGGCGAACAGCCATGTGGCCCACAACTGTCGCGTCTTCAACAACGTGATTCTTGTGAATGGAGTATTGCTGGGCGGTCACGTGCATGTACACGACAACGCGATCGTCTCCGGGAATTCTGTTGTTCATCATTTTTCCACGCTGGGGCGGCTGAGCTTTGTCAGTGGAGGGTGTCGAGTTCCGCACGACATACCACCGTTCATGCTGGCGGCCGGCAGTGATGATCCGTCGGTTCGCACGATCAATGTGGTGGGAATGCGGCGTGCCGGAATTTCGAACAGCACGATTGATGTGATCAAGGAAGCATTTCGACTGCTCTACCGCCGCAATCGGCCTGTTAAAGAGGTGCGTGAGTTTTTCCTTGAGACACTTGAAGGCGTGCTGCCGATCGAGCTGACTCAGTTGCTCGCGTTCCTTGATAATCAGCAGGCCGGAAAGCTTGGGCGAGCCCGGGAAGCCATTCGTAACCGTCCGGCTGCGGAAGTAAAATCCCAGCCGTCAGAGGATGTCAAGGCAGCATGAAACGCGTTCGTCTTGGTGTGATTGGGGTTGGGGCGCTTGGACAGCATCATGCCCGTATTGTGGCTGGGCTTCCGGACGTGGAACTGGCGGCCGTTGTGGATTCGCGGGAAGCTCAGGGGCGTATGGTGGCTGAGAAGCACAGCACCCGCTGGTTTGCTTCGCCTGGCGAGCTGCACGGTCTGGTTGATGGGGTGATCGTTGCCGTTCCGACCACTGCTCATCAGGGAGTTGCTCGACCGTTTCTTGAACAGGGCACCGCTGTGCTTGTTGAGAAGCCTCTGGCAGATTCGCTCGAGGCGGCTATTTCGCTGAGGAACATCGCCCGTTTTCGTCGCAGCCTGTTGCAGGTTGGGCATGTGGAACGATTTAATCCGGCATTTGAACTGTTGCGGGAGAAGATTGGTCGTCCGCTTCACATTCGCTGCCAGAGATACAGTCCCTACACGTTTCGATCGACGGATATTGGTGTCGTGCATGATCTGATGATCCATGACATCGATCTGGTGCTGGCACTGACGGGTGGTTCGGTGGAGCGTGTGGAGTCTTTTGGTGCGGTGGCCATTGGTCCGCATGAGGATTTGGCAAATGCGCGATTGCAGCTGAGCGGCGGTGTGCTGGTGGATCTGGCAGTCAGTCGCATCAATCCGGTTGTTGAACGCAGCATTCAGGTGTGGAGCACCAGCGGGTATGCTTCTGCTGATCTGCAGACGCGGAAGGTAACATGCTGGAAACCCTGCGCGGCGCTGGCGACGAATCCGGGTATGGTCCATGATATCGTTTCTGTGACACCCAACCCACTGTCACTCAAAGAAGAAGTTTTCAGCAAGTGGATCCAGCGAGAAGAATTTCAGGCGTCGTCCGCTGATGCCTTGACGGCCGAGCTGCAGAATTTTGTGGATTGCATTCGGACTGGTGAGCAGCCTCGCGTGAGCGGGGACGCGGCTGTGGCAGCCATGGATGTTGCAGATCGGGTACTGGAAGGAATGTCCGGCTGGTCATGGCAGTCAGCGGGACCACTGCGTGATGTTCGTCGGGCCGCTTAATCGAGTGGCAGCACATCCACGCTGACAGCGAGACGATGCCCTGCTCCGCCGACAAAAACCCCGGTGACCGGTGGCACATCGCTGTAATCTCTGCCCCATGCGAGCAGGATGTGGTCGGCAAGACACATCTGGTTGTTTGTGGGGTCCAGTTCCAGCCATTGACCTTCTCCGACGTAGACCGAGAGCCACGCGTGTGAGGCGTCAGCACCAACGAGTCCGGGACGACCTGAAGGAGGTATTGTCCTCAGATAACCGCTGATGTATCGGGCTGGCAGTCCCAGTGAGCGGAGCATGGCGATCTGCAGGTGTGCGAAGTCCTGGCAGACACCTCTTCTGAGTTCAAAAGCTTGCTGGACGGGAGTGTTGACGGTGGTTGCCTGCGGGTCGTAGGTGAAATCGCGGTGCAGTCGGGATGTGAGATCGAGAAGTCCGGTGAGCAGCGAGCACTCAGCGGGAAAGCTTTGTGCGGCCCACTGGTGAATTTCGTGGTTACACTGCACCCGCGGGGATGGCCAGGCAAATTCGAGTGCTTCAGCGAGCCACGGGTCTCGATTTGGGGGCTGTGTCAACAGTTGTTCGACTGTGGTTTTGGCTGCCGCGGCTGTGGCCAGCGTGTTATCGGCACGCACTGATACGGCAGTGACGGCGACGACTTCCAGTCGCTGATAGCCTTCGCTGAAGGAGAACATGTGCACTGGGTTGCCAAAGGCGTCCACACGTCGAGTTCTTACCGATGGTTCCGGCGAGATCTGCAGGGAAAATGATTCCACCTGCTGCCGCTCGCACTCGCGAAACTCAAGCCACACCTGATTGTGCCCTACTGAGACGGGGTCTGAGCCGGAGTAGGTTGTCCGGTGAGTGACTTTGTATCGCATCAGGTTCCCTCCCTGCCAGGCATGGCGTGCACGGCGTTGCCGGAGTGCACGAGATAGCGGCTGGTGAGTGTATCAGACAACCTGAGCACAGCGTCTTCGACGGTCCTGAGCGTCAGCAGGACATTTTTGAGTGAACTGCTGGACAGATCTTCTGCGGTGAGCATGCGAACGGCGTGTGCGGCTTCCATGACGAGCCGCATATCGGCAGAACGCAGCGGTTGCGAGGTGATCCCTGGCAGTCGATCGACGTGCTGAACGAGTCGCTCCACCTGAAAGGCGAGTGATCGTGGGTTGGTTTCGTCTGTGATTGCCAGATCGAGGACGGCATTGCGCTGCAGATTTTCGCGATATCGAAATCGATAGGTCATGCGGACATCGAGGACTTCGATGAGAGTCTTGAGGATCGGTGAGCCGTTCGATTTGCGGAGATCGGCAGTGATGAGCAGTCGAGCAGTTGCTGCGGCTCGTTCGATACTGCGGCCGAGTTCCAGGAAGCGCCAGGATGGACCGCGATTCATGCCGTCGGCAATTAATCCGCTGATGGAGGCACAGTCTCCGATGAGAGCAGCCGAGGCGGAGACGACATCCGCAAGATCTCTCCAGTCTCGAGCAGGCGTTGTCCAGAAGGAGTCGGCGGTGGCGTTGACGCGTTGCCATGTATCTGGGCTGATCCAGTCCCTGACGAGCGAGGCGAGGCGGGTCAGGTCACGGACACTGCGAGCGAGTCCGCCGTATTCGGATGGATCGAAGACTGCCGCCGGGAATGCCTCTGCCAGCTCTGGCAGTTGCGAGGTCATTCCATCCACCGCGAAGCCAGGTTCCAGCTGTCCCTGTTCACAGAGTGCTCGCGTCAGGAAGCGAATCTCTGCAGCCTCCGCTCCGCCTTCACCCGCGAGTCGCTCTGCGAGCGCCCGGACGAGTCGTGCCAGAAAGTCGCAGCGATCGAGTGCTCGGCCAAGCCAGAACAGGTTGTCTGCGACGCGGCTGGGAAACAGGGCGGTTGTCCTGCGCAGTTCGGCTGGCTGATCCTGTGGTGAGAGCAGCGTGACGGCTTCAACACGTCCTTCAGCGAGCACCCAGAGGTCTTTGCTGCTGTCGCCACCGGCGACGGAGAGCTGCATGGGGCCGGCATCCGGAGCGATGCGAATGAGGCCACCTGGCATGAGGTGCCAGTGCTGTTCGTCTTCGACGAGAAACGCCCTCAGGGCCACGTGTCCGCAGCGAATTCCGGATTCGGTCCAGACCGGGATTCCGGAGCGGGCAATTTTTTCCTGAGCGACCCAGGCCCAGGGTTCGCGCTGCAGCCGCTGCTGCCACTGAGTCCGCTGGGCAGCCGTGAGGTCGCTGCAAAGAATTTCATCCCCGCCACTTTTTTGAAACGCGGGTTTGAGCACCAGTTCGGAGAAGCGATCGAGAACGAGCTGGAGATCTTCGGGATGGCCGCACCACCATGTAGGTATGGAGGGCAGCAGAAGTTCTTCACCGAGCAGGTGTCGGCACAGTTTCGGGAGACAGCTCATGAACACTGGGGCACCTGTAATTCCGCAGCCCGGCGTGTTCACGATTGTGACATTGCCGCAGCGCATGGCATTGAGGATTCCAGGCACGCCGTGTTCTGACGTGCTGCCCAGTTCGAGCGGGTCAAGACCTGCTTCGGCGCAGCGTGAAAGAATGATGTCGACAGGAACAAGCCCGGACAGTGTCTTCATGTAGACGCAATCGGCTCTCACGGCCAGATCGCCACCTTCCACCATGGTGTAGCCGAGGTATCGCGCGAGATAGACATCCTCGAAATAGTAGGGGTGTGCAGGCCCGCTGCTGAGCAGTACGATGCGGGGTTGTTCCATAGGCCGTGGGACGCGGCGTCGGAGTGAGTTCTGGAGTCGCACGAAAAACGGCGCCAGACGTTCTACGGGTATCTGCTTGAAAGCCGCCGGCATGGCTCTGGAGCTGACAATTCGATTTTCGAGGGCGAAGCCGGGACCGGCCGGTGCTTCTGAACGATCAGCCATCACGCACCACTGGCCATCGCTGCGGCGAGCGAGTTCGGCGGCGTAAAGAAAGAGCGGGACACCGGAACGGTGCAGGTCGGTGAACGGTCGGAGGAATTCGGGATTGGCATACAGCAGGGGCGCCGGCACAAGACCGTTCTCGACCATTTGCCGCGGACCATAGATATCGGCGATGAGGGCGTTGAGCAGTCGAGCGCGCTGGGCGAGTCCGCGTTCGAGGATGTTCCATTCACTGGCAGGCATGAGCATTGGGAGGAGGTCGAGGCGCCATGGTCGGGCTCCTTCTCCACCTGCCGTCACTGAATGATAGGTGACTCCGTTTTCGCGCAGCATTCTCTCAGCCTGACGGTTTCGCCGGGCGAAGTCCGGAGCGGGGACGTTGCGGAAAATCTGCAGGAATCTTTGCCAGTGGGCGCGTGGGAGTGCAGCTTCCGTCTGCAACTCGTTGTAGACCTGCGGGGGACATGGAAAAAGCTGATCAGTACGCTGTCCCGAAGAGATACCGCTGGTCATCCTGTGTTCTGCCTGTCCGTGCGTCAACGCTGCTTCACCGTGCCTTCGGGCACGAGTCCGCCATCCGTTGACGATTCTGATTGCGGAGCTGGTGCGGCGGAATTATCTCCGAAGCCCACCATCTCTGCGAGTTTTGCGGGCATCTGACTGCCGTACTGATAGACCAGCCAGGCTGCCACAAGCAGAATGAGCAGGAGCACAATCAGTGAGGCGATGCCCATGATATTGCGGAAGAAGTCCTTGAACTTGCGTTTCAGGTAGAACATGCGCTGGTCACGATCGACACGGCTGTAGAGATTCTTCATGTCCTCTTTGCGAATCGCAGCAGTTCTTCGTGCCAGACTGTCCTCGACGGACTTTGCAAACTCAGGGAACTGAGCGAGCGGATAGTAGGTGCCGTCGGCGGAGGCTTTTGCGCGAGCCTTTGCGGTGAGTTGTCCGGCAGCGAGCATTTTGAGGATACGGCCGGTGGAATGTTTTTCGACGACCGTCTGGCCTTTTGCGTCTTCGAATTGAACGAACCAGATCCGGGTTGAGGGCTGGATGTTTGATTCGCGGACGGGTGCGGGTGCGGGGACGGTACTGCGACGGGCCTGAGAAATCGCGGTGAGCGGCGAGCCTGGTGATGCCGTGGTGCCTGAGGCTCCGCCCTCGATGAAACTCAGGCTTTCGTTGTGCAGCCCGAGCGAGGTAAGGTCTTTGAGGACTTCTTCGCAGGTGCCGTAGCGATGCTTTGGATCTTTCTGCAGCATTTTTCCGAGAATGAGGTCCAGTTTTTCGGGGACTTCAGGCCGCAGCGATCGCGCGTCCGGGTAGCTGCCCTTTTCTTTAGCCATGATCACTTCGAGAGTGGTTTTGCCGATGAATGGCAACTTGCCTGTGAGCATGTGATACAGCGAGGCTCCCAGTGCATAGATATCGACACGCTGGTCAACATGTTTGGCGTTTCGGGCCTGTTCGGGAGCCATGTAGAGCGGAGTTCCCAGCCCAGTGCCACTTTGGGTCATGGAAACGTCGTCATCGACAGCTTTGGCGAGTCCAAAGTCGGCCACTTTGACGACGCCTTTGCGAGTTACGAGGATGTTGTCCGGCTTGATGTCGCGGTGCACCATATTTTCCATGTGAGCGTGCCGCAGGGCTTCAGCGCAGATAATTGCCACGTGCAGGGCGTCACCGACACTGAGGTGGCCTCGGTCGTCCAGTTCCTTCTGGATACTGCGACCATCGATGTATTCGATGGCTGCGAAGTGAATTCCCTGATAGGAATCGACGGCGTAGATCTTGACCACGTTGGGGTGGTCGATTTTGGCCATTGCGCGGGCTTCGCGTTCGAAGCGGGTGATGAAGTCCTGTTTTTTGGCGAGTTCGCGCGACAGGGTTTTGATGGCGACGAGACGATCCAGGCTGATCTGTCGGGCGAGGTACACTTTCCCCATGCCACCCTGGCCGAGCTCTTTGCGGAGTTCGAAATCGCCAAGCTGAGTGACTTTTGTCGAGGGTTTTGGCTTTTGTGGGGGATCAGACTCTGACACGGCTCTGTTCCGTTCGGGTCCGTTACCTGGAATCACTGATACAATCGGATTCTGTTCGAAGAACCCGGGAGAATTCAAGGGTCAAATGCGGATTTCGAGGGCTGAATGTCAGCGATACAAGCTGAAAGGTGCAGATGTTTCCCAGTGTTCTTCTGTGTACCTGGGGATGATGGGAGATGATAGCCTGAAAAACGGGCAATGCCTGCTTCGGCTGTGGATTTTTTGAGTCGAAGTGGAACAAAACAGGCTATCGCTACGGTTGTTCTGTCCAGCCTCGACTGCGTTCAAGTGCTTTCCGCCAGGCGGATCGCAGCGTTTCAACCTGAGATTTCTGCATCGCGGGTTCGAATTGCCGATCCTGGAGCCACTGGCCGCGCAGCTGCTCGACGCTGCTCCAGAGTCCCGCACCCAGCCCTGCGAGGTACGCGGCCCCCAGCGCGGTTGTCTCGGAGACCTGAGGGCGGACCACCGGGACGCCGAGGATATCGGCCTGAAACTGCATGAGTGTATTGTTCACGGACGCGCCGCCGTCCACTCGAAGGGAAGAAATGCGAATGCCGGAGTCCTGTCGCATGGCATCGAGCACGTCGGCGACCTGAAAGGCGATGGATTCGAGAGCTGCTCGGGCGATGTGTCCGGCGTTGGTTCCTCTGGTCATACCGGCCACGAGGCCCCGTGCGCCGGAGTCCCAGTGCGGCGCGCCGAGGCCTGTAAATGCGGGCACCAGGCAGACACCGCCGTTATCGGGAACACTGAGTGCCAGTCGTTCCACGTCTGCGGAATTCCGGATGATTCCCAGTCCATCCCGCAGCCACTGCACCACTGCACCTGCGATGAAGACGCTGCCTTCCAGTGCGTATTCGGTTCGATCGCCGATCCGCCATGCGACAGTTGTCAGCAGATTTCTGGATGATGCTCGCGGTTTGGTGCCGGTGTTCATGAGCATAAAGCAGCCGGTGCCGTAGGTGTTCTTGACCATTCCCGGCTGAGTGCACTGCTGGCCAAACAGTGCCGCCTGCTGATCTCCGGCAATACCGGTGATCGGAATGGATGCTCCGAGCAGATTTCGGTCGGTTTCACCAAACACTCCGCTTGAAGGTCGAATTTCCGGGAGCACATTTGCGGGGACTTTGAGGACCTTCAGAAGTTCAGGATCCCATTCGAGACGGTGAATGTCGCACATCAGCGTCCTGGAGGCGTTGGAGACGTCTGTAGCGTGGACCCGGCCTCCCGTGAGTTTCCAGAGCAGCCAGCTGTCAATGGTTCCGAAGGCGAGCTGGCCTGCCTTTGCGAGCGTTCTGGCTTCCGGCACGTGCTGCAGGAGCCAGGAGGCTTTGGTGCCGGAAAAGTAGGCGTCCAGAACCAGTCCCGTGCGATTACGGAATTCTGCGGCATGGGTTCCCCGCTGCAGTCGGTTGCAGTGAGCGGCCGTGCGACGATCCTGCCAGACGATCGCATTGTGCACCGGCCGCCCAGTGCGACGATCCCAGATTACGGTCGTTTCTCGCTGGTTTGTGATGCCGATCGCTGCGACGTCGGCCGCGGTCACCTTTGCTTTCCGCAGGGCGGAGCGTGCGACCGCCAGCTGGGTTGTCCAGATTTCTTCGGCGTCGTGTTCCACCCAGCCAGGCTGCGGGAAGTGCTGAGTGAACTCCTTTTGCGAAATCGCAAGGGGCGTACCATTGGCATCGAAGACGATCGCTCGGGAACTTGTGGTCCCCTGATCCAGTGCCAGCACAACTTGGCCCATACTTCACTCCGGATGATCGGTGGGGCGGTCCGCGTCTGCAGATCGGTAAGTTGCAGTGCGCGGCGGAACTTTACGCTGAACTCTGTGTGTTGAGCAAGCAAGGTGGACGTTGGCCGGTTGCAACCGGCCTGAAAAGACATACCATCCTGGAATTCGGTTATTTTTGTTCACGGTCACCCACGCTGCAGTTTCTGCGGCGGCACTGCAAGGAATCACCACAATGTCAGCAGACGCTGCCAGGCTTAAAGGCAACATTCACCATTCCGTCGTCTTCTGGTGCTTCAACATCGCCGGCGAATGCTGGGATATGGAAAAAACCTGCCAGGTCGCTGTGAGTCTGGGATGCGAATCGATTGAAATCTGTGGTCCGGAAACGTGGCCAACCCTGAAGAAATACGGGCTTGTCTGTGCTCTTGCGCCGAATGGAATGCCTGGCGCGCCGTTCATGCGTGGGTTCAACAATCCAGCCTTCCACGCGGAAGTCATCGAAGCCACCAAACGCATGATCGACGCCTGTGCCGAATATGGTTTCCCCAACGTCATCGCTTTCACAGGCTACAAGTGGATGAATCCGGAAGATCCCTCCAGCGGTGAGGTCAGTTTGGCTGACGGAGCTGACAACTGCGTCACCGCGCTGAAACAGCTGGCACCTTATGCAGAGGCGAAGAACGTGACAATTTGCCTCGAGCACCTGAACACACGCGATGGCAGCCACCCGATGAAGGGCCACCCCGGCTATCAGGGAGATGATATCGATTATGTTGCAGGCATTGTCCGACGCGTTGGTTCCCCCCGTATCAAACTGCTGTTCGACATCTACCATGTGCAGCTGATGAACGGTGATGTGATGCGGCGGCTTGAGGAGAATCGGGACATCATCGGACACATTCACACTGCTGGAAATCCCGGTCGCTGTGAACTGGATGCAAACCAGGAAATCAACTTTCCACCCATTATGCGGAAGCTGGTGGAGCTGGGTTATCGCGGTTACGTGGGACATGAGTTCATTCCGACGCGTGATCCGCTGGAGGGACTGCGGCAGGCCGTGGAAGTTTGCGACGTCTGAGCCGTGAAAGGAAAACGGGGCGACGAATTTGGATTCGTCGCCCCGCTGCTGATTTGGCCTTTGCAACCTTGCGACTTTACTTTTTGCCACCCTTGCTGCCGACCGTTACGTTAATCACCGACGAGTAGGCGGTCACTTCGGTGCCGTTCACGGCCCGGACACGAAATGCCCATGTGCCGTTGCCCAGAGTGACTGCGGTCGCAGTGGTGTTGGCGGGGAGTGAGATAGGAGTTCCCCAGGAGACCGAGTTTTTGTTCTTGAGTCCATACTGCAGCTGGAAGCCGGTCTCGACGTTGGAATTATCCTGCCAGGTGAGGTTAACTGTCGAACCAGAGGCCGTTCCCGCAAGGTTGCTGGGGGCGTTGAAGATTGGTGCCGGCGGCGGCGGCGGAGCATTCGGGTCGAAGGCGAGTATCACGGCCGCTTCGGCATTGATCAGGCCGTTGCCAAACTGATTATCGCGTCCTGCAGTTCCAAGGTCGGTGGCTGTGGTGCTGAGTATCCAGCGAGCTTCGTCATTGCGTTTGCCGTCACCGTTGGCATCGGTGACTCCGGCAGCAAGGATCAGCGCTGCAACTCCGGCGGCGTGCGGACAGGCCATTGAAGTTCCACTCATGTAACCATAGCCGCCACCGTTGAGGGTTGAGTAGATGGAGGAGCCCGGAGCGGCGACTTCGACTGCTGGGCCGGTACTTGAGAAACTGGAGATGGCATCAGTGCTGGTGGTGGAGGCGACGGCGATCACGGAATCGTATTTGGCCGGCCAGCCAACGGTGTCTGCGCCAGCACCGCTGTTACCTGCAGAGGCCAGCACGACCAGTCCGGCAGCCGCTGCGTTGTCAAACGCGGCTCGCACTGTGGTACCGGGATCAGATGAAGAGCCGAGGCTGAGGTTGAGCACCTGCATTCCGTTGTTAACGGACCAGTCGAGGGCAGAAATGATGGCAGAAAAGCTTCCGCTGCCGGTGGAACTGAGCACCTTCAGGGCATAGAGATCGACTTCCGGAGCGACGCCCACCACGCCCGCACCGTCAATCAGTCCGGCAATGGTCCCGGACACGTGCGTGCCGTGCCCCTGATCATCGCGTGGATCACTGTCGTTGTTCACGAAATCATAGCCGCCACTGTAGTTTGCCCACAGATCGGGGTGCGTGTAATCGATTCCGGTGTCCAGGACCGCCACACGGATACCGGTACCTTTGATTGGGACTGGACTGACATCCGGTCCGATCCAGGCTCCGGAATGCACGACTGGTGCCTTGACTTTGTTGACTCCCCAGACGACATCGTATTCGCCATGTGCCGTCACGATGCCGTCAGGTTCGACGGCTGCGATGCCTGGGGCGTTGCGGAGGGCAGCCGCGGCCCCGGGGGGGATGCGAGCGGCCACGGCGGGCACGATGCGGAACTGGCGGGTCACAGAGCCACCATGGCCGCTGACCAGATCTGCCTGGGCCTGTCCCGGCGGATCATTGAAGCGGATCAGCACGGGAATTGTGTTGTCCGGGTCCTGGGCACCGGTGGGTCTTAGCACCGCAGAGAACGCCGAGATTGCGAGGAGAATTGAAGACAGTCGAGCGAAGTGCATGGGTAAATTTCCTGCAGGATGGGGTCGTTTTAGTGCCAACAGTTGTCCGGTGTTAAGGTTCAAAGGTATCTGATTACGTGGATAAGGTCCAAGTGGGTGCGTTGGTACGCCAAGTTTTTTGCAACTTTTGAGTTTCCGGCAGCAGATCGACTGTCAGCTGGGAGTTTCCATGGTGCGATCAAGAAACGGACGCACAAGGCCGGCGAGCGGGGGAAGATCAATAAGAAAGGAGTCATGGCCAAAGGGGCACCGCAGCTCGATGAAGGAGACATGCCTGCGAATGCTCAGCAATGCTGATACCAATTCGCGGCTCTGGCTGGTGGGAAACAGCCAGTCGGTGTCGTAGGAAGCGATAAAGAAGCGGCATTTAGAGCGTTCCAGCGATTCGGCCAGCGACGGGAATCCTTCGGCCAGATCAAAGTAGTCCATCATCCGCGTGAGATACAGATAGCTGTTGGCGTCAAATCGCTGTACGAAGCGTTTCCCCTGGTAGTGCAGATAGCTCTCGATCTGAAACTCAGTTTCCTTCTGCATGCTGTAGGCAAACTGCTGGCTGTCCTGAAGACGACGGCCGAATTTGAGTTCGATGGAGTCTTCAGAGAGGTAGGTGATGTGAGCAACCATACGGGCGAGTGCGAGTCCGTATCGAGGTCCTTCTGATTCGTAGTACTCGCCGTTTGCGAAGCCAGGGTCAGCATAAATCGCGCGGCGGCCTACGGCGTTGAATGCAATGCCCTGTGCGGAGAGTTTGGGGGCTGAAGCCAGGACAACGGCTGCCCGAACCTGGTCGGGAAAACGCACGGCCCACTCCAGCACCTGCATACCTCCCAGACTTCCGCCGACGACTGCCAGCAGTCGCTTGATTCCGAGGCTTCGGACGAGTTCGGAGTGGACGGTGACGACGTCGCGGATTGTGAGAAAAGGGAATCCGAGGCAGAAGCGGTGGCCGGTGGCAGGATTGACGGATCCGGGGCCCGTGGTTCCCTGGCAGCCGCCCAGCACGTTTGCACAGATGACAAAATAGCGGCTGGTGTCGAGCCCTTTACCGGGGCCGATGAAGCCATCCCACCAGCCTGGTTTGTGGTCGTTCTGCTCGTGCAGTCCGGCGGCGTGGGCGTCTCCGGTCAGGGCGTGGCAAACAAAAATAGCGTTGCTGGCATCCGCGTTCAGCGTGCCGTAGGTCTCGAAGGCAACTGAAATCGGTCCAAGTCGTTCGCCGCTGGCAAAAGTCATTGCGTCAGGGGGCTGGAACAGCTGGCGATACTGCGTGCGGACAACACCAACGGAAGAATGGTCCTGAGAGGTCTGCACGGTGAAGGTCCATACTCTGATCGTTAATTGATGGGGTAGCCGACGGTCTTGGTCGAGACGTCTAATATGATATCTGCGCAGGCAGGGAAAACGGAGCGTCGCGGAAGTTCCAGGAATTTTCGACAAAGTTGTTTTTTCGGGGAACTCGACGCAGCCGGCCTTCGTCCCGCTCCCGGAATGTCCTTTTTCTTCGTTTTTTCAATGGTTACCATGTCTTCTGTGGCTGATTCCTCATCCTTGAATTCCTCCATTTCAGCACTGTTTTTGCTCATTTCCGCGGAAATTGACGGAGATCTCACTCCTGCCGAAGCCACCGAGCTGCGTTTGCTGGAGTCGCGTTTTCCTGATGAGTCCCGGGTGTTCAGAAGCAACTGCGTTCGGCTGCGCTCAAACCTGCAGAAACTGCCGGTGGTGGCAGCACGCGTCCCGGTCAGCTGCCCCGCGAGGTTCTCGTTTCGGCGAATGGCGTCTGTCGCGGCGACTCTGCTGGCCTGCGGGCTTCTGATGATGCTTTTGTTCAGGCCACTTCGCCCAGGAGTTTCCGTGGATGGCATATCCACGGTAACCTCCGGTTCGCGTGCAATCGCCCCGTCGGCGTCCACTGATGGATATGTGGCAGTATTGCAAGGCGAGTCAGGACCGTCCTTGCCGATGTCCGCTGCCGCCGCGCCCGCTGCGGCAGCGCCGGGCGGGTTTGCTGCAGCGCCTGCCGCGGCAGAGGCCGCGGCGGATTCGGTACTTCGTTCATCTGATAATCCGATCCAGACCCTGCTGACCGAACCAGACTGGAACGTGGTGGTCGTGCGGGTTCGCAGTGGCAGTCCGGATGACGTCCTGAAGGAACTCCGCAGTCTGCTTGCTCGGCATGGCCTGGAACTGGCTCGATCGCAGCCAACTCCGATGCCGGAATGGCTGGGTGTGTTCCTTCCGGCTTCCATCCCGGCTCGTGTGCGGTTGCTGGATGAGGTTCAGCAGTCGATTACTGTTGATCCGCCCGAGTGGGATCCAGCGGAAATCATGCGTTCCAGCCGCGAATCAATTCTTGCTGCTGTTCGTCAGTCGCTCGCATCTCCGACTCGCAGCGAGCTGATTCGCGGAGAGTTGTTTGTGGCTGTATCCCCGCAGGCTGAAGGTAAGGCGGCTGAGGTGGCAAAAACTCGGGCCGAAGATTCTCCGGCGGCATTGCGGAAGGCGACGTCCACCAGAGGTTCTCAACAGCAGGACCCCGGCACAATGCTGGTAGTCTTCCAATTCCTGCCGGACGGGGGCCAGGCAGGGGCACGCAACATCTTTTGACGATTTTCGCAGCGATTGAGGCTTATCTAAGCAGATGTTTGTTGGCAATGGTGATCCCGGAGAGCATCGCTCCAACGATTCCCAGAAACCCCTGATCAGTTCCACACAGGAACAGATTCTTCAGCGGTGTCAGTCCATTGACAAACTTCTGTGGGGCACCGTAGACACAGCCGTTATCGTGGCCTGTAAAACGACGAATGGTTCGAGGGGTGAACACGTCGGTATCGACGACGTGTTGCCGGAAGTCTGGGATGTGCTTGAGAGCGCTGGAGATGATTCGTTCGTTCCAGACAGCCTTTTCGCGAGCGTAATCGTCAGCTGAGAGATTCATCCAGTAGTGGGGGTCAGCGAGAGCGGTGATGCGGATGCGGCCGTCTTCGAGCGGTTCTGAGTAGTCGAAGTTGTTGGGAGAGCAGATGATGCCGCTGCGAAGATCAACCGGCTCTGCGGGACGTTCGTAATGAAAGTCTGCGGTATCGCTGTAGAAGACAATGGTATCGCGATGTCCGAGCACGGCTGGTTCGCGGTCGAGCACGCTGATGGATTCCACAAATGAGATGTCGCCGGGGATGGCTTTTGCGGGTGGCGCACCAGGACTGATCAACCTGAGCGTCTCTGCGGCACCGGCGGACGAGAGGATATTGTCGGCTTCGATCTCCGTACCGTCATCAAGCGTGACCGCGACGGCTTCGCCGTCTTTGTGACGAATGCTGCTGACGCCGGCACGAAGGCGCAGGTCACCTCCGAGCGAGCGGAAGTGACGGACGAGCTTTTTGAGGATCAGCCGAATTCCCTGAAACGGTCTTCCAAAGCCTTCCTGAAAGATGCTTTTGAACATGATTACGAACTGATTGAAGTCCATATCTTTGGGCGTTGGGCTGCCGTAGAACATCAGGGGGCAGAAGAGCATGTCCACCAGCAGTGGTTCGGTGATGTAACTGCTGACGACCGACCTTGCTGAGAGGACTTCGCGTTCGAGGTTGAGAGCGTCGTGTTCGGTGATTCGTGTGACCAGTTTGCGAAAGCCATCGATCTGTGCCGGAAAGGCGGCGGCCACCTGCTCTACGAGAAAGTTGAACTGATTGGTGAAAAACAGTGTGCAGCCGGGAAAAACGATTGAAGATCGCAGTTGTGGTCTGAGGTCGAAGTCCTCCCAGGACATCCGCAGCTGGCGAAGAAGTTTGCTGAGGGGACCGGTGCGGGTGCCGGGTTCTGCGTAGTTGGTAATGGCGTGCAGCCCGACGTCGTAGTTGCGGTTGCGGAGCCGATAAAAGGAATTCAGTCCGCCGATGGTGGTGTGACGTTCGAGGATACACACCTTTTTTTCGTAGTATGCGAGGCGCACACCCGCCGAAAGTCCGGACATTCCGGCGCCGATGATGACGGTGTCGTATCGCACGGGACGGGATCCTGTGAATTCGCTGCGGGTGGGGATGCATCAGCCAGTGAGTGACTGCCGACACCGGGCTGCGCCGGGCCGGTCCGGGACGAAGAATACCGGCAGCATCCTCGCCATGCACCCCCTCACCTGCTGTTGTTCTCAGATGCCGGAAAGACGGCATGCCCTTCAGCGGCTTTGGCGGTAGAATTCAAGGAGGTCTTCGCGCAGCTTGATCATGGAGGGTTCATGAATGTACATCATGTGGCCAGCTTCATAATTGCGACGGGTGATATTGGGAAGCAGTTCCGGGGCAAGCCCGAGGTGATCGAGGGTGTAATCCATGGAAGCCGGCGGAGTAGCGAGGTCGTAGTGACCGCAGGCGGCGAACAGTTTCATCGAGGGGTTGACGGTCATGGCTTTGCGGAGTGATTCAGAGGCATCGACGTAGCGGTTTTCGAAGGTGCGGTAGCTCCAGGGCTGAACGTTTCCGGTGAGTATTTCATAGACGCGGTCCTCTTCAAACTTCAGATCGCGACGAATGTATTCGTTGAATGCGGCAGTAAATGGGCCGAACAGTGCGGCCGCACTGGCATCAAACTCGGCTGTCTCACCGGCATCGTCCCGATCCCGGCTGGTGAAGCGGCTGTCGAACCGGCCGATGGTCTGGCTGCGGCTGCGAAGCAGCTGTTTTCCAAATCTGGCCATCGTCAGCCGCAGTCGCGAACTGCGAATGTATTCAGTGGACAGGCCGGTGAGGCGGCTGAGTTCTGTGGCGACGCGGGCGGCATCGGCTTCCGGAAGAGCCGTGCCCTGAAGGAGTGCCTGAGCATAGGGGCCGAAGGCGAAGTTTCGACTTTGGGCGACCGCCTGTTCGAGGGGCAGCTGCTGCAATTCAGCAGGGAGTGCTTTGTGATACCACGCCGTGGCAGTAAACGAGGGCAGAAAGCAGATACTGGGAAGATCATTGGAGGACGAAAATCTCAGTGTTTGAAAATTGATCGCTCCGGAGATGACTATCAGGCCGTTGAGATCGAGGTTGTATCGCTCCTGCAGGTGTGCAGAGAGTCCGGCAGCCCGAACGCCGCCATAGCTTTCACCGCACAGGTATTTGGGCGAAGTCCAGCGAAGAAATCGCGTGGTGTAATCATGAATAAACTGTCCGACAACTTTGATGTCTTCTTCGTATCCGTGAAACTCACTGACGGGCGTGTCACCGGCCGCGCGACTGTACCCGGTGCTGACAGGATCGATAAAGACGAGGTCGGTGACATCGAG
>JBJTOP010000246.1:0-9155 GCA_046074645.1 Planctomycetaceae bacterium
GCTTTATACGGCCGAGACCTGGATCAGAGGTCTGCAGGAGGGCCAAAGTTACGACAAGCTGCGGCCGTCGATCAGCATTTGCGTGCTCGCGGGAGCTTTGATTAAAGACCCCGCGCAGCTGCATCTGGATTTCCGGCTCCGCGAGAAAACTTTGCATCTGACACTGACAGACCATCTGCAAATCCATTTTTTGCAGCTAAATCATCTTCAGGTCACTGCTGACACGTTGTACAATGCGTCGCCGGTCGAACGCTGGTGCTGGTTTCTGCGTCATGCTCAGGAACTGACCACCGAACAGTTGACCCTGTTACTGCCAGACAAGGAATTCACCGAAGCCGCCAAAGTGCTCGATATGATTGCTAAAACCCCCGAACAACTGCAGGAATACAATGCTCGCCTGAAAGCTCAGCGCGACGAAGAGGCTCGGATCATCTTCGGCCGGCAGCAGGGACTGGAGATCGGCGAGGCGCGTGGCGAGGCGCGTGGTATTGAAATCGGAGAGGCCCGCGGTATCGAAATCGGAGAGGCCCGCGGTATCGCACTTGGTGAAGCACTTGGCGAGGCCCGTGGTATTCGCAAAGGAATGCTGCAGGGACAGATCGTGCAGTTACAGCAACTGCTGCGACTGCCCGTCAGCACTGCCGAACAGTTGGCCACCTGTGATCTGGATCAACTGGACCAACTGCTGGCGCAGCTGCAGCAACAGTTCAATCACCGCGACGCCTGATTCTTTTCCGCAACCTGATTGCTCTCCCGCCCCGCAGCCAGTGCTCTATGATGTCCAGCCGCTGTGCTGGTCACATGGGACTCAGACGCTGGTCTGTCGAGAGATCCTGATACAACGAAAAGGGAAGGCAATCGAGGTGCGATGCACCGAAGGTGCGCATGCCGTCGAGGGCGTTGGCGGGGCCGTTGGCAGGGGCCTTTTGCCCGCAGGCTGTGTTTCGCACCGAAGGTGCGCCCGCTGGCAAAGGCGTTGGTGGGGCGTATGCAGGGGCCCTTTGCCCGCAGGCTGCCGCCAGGCGGCTCAGTCGATCGCATCACGGCTGGTTGGGTCCATTTCTGAAACATCAATTCATGGGCACTTCATATCGTTCCACCATCCCCGCCTGCCTCCAGACAGCACCCGCAACTTCCTCGTCTGGTTCGCAATGTCTCTCTACAGGCGAGGCTCCGAGTCCCGTCTGACGGGTCTAACCAATTGCGCAGATCCGGCTGCATACTGTCCGATGTGATCAGCAGTCGCTATACTCGACGGTCGCGTTCAGTCACCTCTCCCCGATCCCAACTCTGGTGTACTCATGAAGATTTGTCGTATCCAGCTCTCCAGTGGTGAAACCTGCTATGCGTTGCACAATGCCGACGGCAGCCTGCAGAGGCTGGAGGGTGATCTGTTTTCGGGACTCCACGCCACCGGACAGGCCGTCACGGCTGCCAAACTGCTCGCACCTCTTCAACCGTCCGCAATCCTCTGCATTGGCCTCAACTACCGTCGTCACGCAGAAGAAGGCAAGCAGGCCATTCCCGAAAATCCGGTCCTGTTCATGAAAACGCCGTCAACCGTGCAGAACCCCGGCGATCCCATCGTGCTGCCACGAAAACTTCGCAGCGATATGGTGGATTACGAATGCGAACTGGCTGTTGTCATCGGAAAAACCTGCCTGAATGTCTCACGCGAAAATGCTCTCCAGCATGTTCTTGGATATACCTGTGCCAACGACGTCAGTGCCCGCGACTGGCAGCGAAATGGTGGCGGTGGACAGTGGTGTCGGGGCAAGACTTTCAACACGTTCTGCCCACTCGGACCGGTTCTTGTCACCCCGGACGAAATCCCGGATCCCAACCAACTGCAGATCCGCACCATCCTCAGCGGCCAAACCATGCAGGACTGGAATACCAATGACATGATCTTCCCCGTCCCGGCTCTGATTGAATTCCTCAGCGCCAGCACCGTGCTCACCCCTGGAACAGTGATCCTCACGGGAACACCCCACGGCGTCGGTTTTGCACAAACACCACCACGATTCCTCCAGGCCGGCGATGTTGTCACCATCGAAATTGATGGAATTGGATCGCTGACAAACCCGGTCGTCGAGGAACAACTGTAGCTCTCATCTGGAAGATCAGTCGAGTGTGATGACTGAAAACCCGCCAATCGCCTAATCGCAATCAGCATTTTCCGCCCCAGCAGCAACCGCTGGATTCCCACCGAAAACCACTCAGCCCCGCCGGCGAACTCACAGGTAGCACCACAGCTAGCCCCACAGACGTGCGAAAGGGGCAAAATGGAAGGCAAAAAAAAACACTGAGTTTCAAAAACCCAGTGTTTTTCGCGGTTCTTCGGTTCAATTCGCTTCCCTTACGGGAAACCAAGTGGGCGATGAGGGACTCGAACCCCCGACTTCATCCTTGTAAGGGATGCACTCTAGCCAACTGAGTTAATCGCCCGAAGAGGCGGGAGTATGCACTGCGGATTCAGCTTTGCAAGCATAAAGCCGACGGGATTTTGGGATTTGGGTCCTGTGTCAGTTGGCAGCAGGCGGGGTTGGGGGAGATTGCTGGGGGTTTTGACTTGCGTGTTGCCGGAGGTATTCCTCGAGGGCGGCAGCGTCTGCGGGGGAGCGTTTGGCCATGCGGTAGAAGGCGAAGCCAAAGCCGGTGAAGACAGTGGCCGGCATGCCGAGCATGAAGAGGATGCTGAGCATGTAGGCGCGCGGGCGCAGGTTGTCGGTTTCGTTGGCGTTTTTACAGCCCGGACAGGCCATGGCCGGGGAGTTGAGGCCGCAGGTCAGGGCGATGGTGGCTGCGAGCAGCAGAGTTTTGAGGGGCCTGAGCATTGGATTCACTACCTTGGTTAATTACCTGATCGTCGACTGATTCGGGTTACAGAGCGGAGCCGGGGTCAATCGGGGCTGGCTGGATGGTGCTCCACGGCCAGTGATAGAGCATTCCGTAAATCACGATACCTGTGATCGACACGAACAGCCAGATTGGCAGCGTAATTCTGGCGAGACGGCGGTGGCTGGTCCAGCGCTGTTTCCACGCATGGTGGAAAATTCGCAGAGCCAGAAAGGGGACGAGTGCAGCGAGAATGACGTGGGGGATGAGGATCGCGAAGTAGAGGATCCTGGCGAAATCAGAGCCAACAAAGGCACGACCGCGCTGTCCAGTCCAGCGGTAGAGCGTTTCGTGGTAGGTGAGATATGAGGTGAGGAAGACAACGGACACGGCGAAAGCGGAGACCATCAAATTGCGGTGCAGGTCGCGACGTTCGTTTTGGATGGCTAAGTAACCGGCGATCAGGAGCAGTGTGCAGAGGGCATTCAGGGTGGCGTTAAGGCTGGGAAGAGTTCGGATCCAGCTGGGGAGTTTTGCATCGATTTCACGGTTGCGTTCGACTGTGCTGAGTTCACGAGGGGGTCCGGGGGCAGGCTTTTCGGAGTCGCGAGCGGCGGCGGGGAAGGCGAGGGTATCGGCCGCAGCGGGCTCAGCGGGCGCGAGTGATGGGCGTGAAGCGTCAGAGGGTGTGGCCGATTTTTCGGGGACAGGGGCTGGTGCGGAGTCGGACGCGGCATCGGTTGCATCGGGAGGGACATCGTCCTGCGAGCGGACGGGAAGGATATTGAGGTTGATTGGGGGGTTCTGACCATCGGCCTCTTCCTTCAGGATTGGACCGGGGGTTGGAAATTCATCGCGTCCTTCGATCACGCGTCGGAGTTTCACTACGTCTTCAGGCACAGTCATCAGCCATGTACCCACAGGGATCCCGTCTTCATTGACGAGCACGGCGCGGTTGGAGTGGGCGACTTCGTAGCCCGGCTTCCGGGCGTCGCCGATGGTGGGCTGCACGAATTGAGCGAAGCCACGGCGGACGTAGTCATGAATGGCTGATTCGTCACCGCTGAGAAACTTCCATCGCGCGGGGTCGGCTGAGAAGGTCTCGGCGTATTTTTTGAGTACTTCGGGGGTGTCGTAGCTGGAATCGACGGAAAATGTGACGAACAGAAAATCCGGAGCGGAATTGGCGACACGACGATGGAGGTCGGCGATGTCCCTTGTCATGAGCGGACAAGGGCCGACGCAGCGAGTGAACACAAAGTTGGCCAGCCAGCGTTTGCCTTTGAGATCACCGAGACTGAGTGTTCCGCCCTGAGCTTCGGGAAACGTGAAGTCGGGCAGCGGACGCGTTGGAAAGCTGAGCTTGATTGTCTTTGTGGTGGCGGTGACGGGGGGGGTAACTTCGTCGGTACCGGGGGAATCGGGAGTGGGTCCTGGAGAGGAAGCGGAGGGTGCAGAGGAACGTCGGGCGACGGCCAGCCAGAGCGTCGCCAGAACCATCAGCCACAGCAGGCTGCCGACCACCAGGGCCACCAGTGACATTCCCGAGCGGTCTGGCGCCTGCGGAGCGGGTCGGCAGCGGTAAAAGGATGGTGATCGGGACATGGGCGGGACCTGAGGTGAAACGGCAGGAGCCGTTCGGGAGCGAAGTCGTCAACTTTTTATCATACCCGAGTTTTCGGGCGGAACTTCATTTTCGCTGCGAATTGCTTCAGAATAAACCCGAGGTGTCTCTGGGATGGGAATCGGTTCCGGTGAGGGACTTACCAGTGCCTGATCAAAGTAGTTGACGCCCATTCCGGCGTCGATGACGAGGCCCTGGGCGTTGATTCCGGAGGAACGTGGACTGAGCAGAAACGCGGCGGTATTGGCGACTTCTTCAGTCTGCACGGCCTGCTTGCGAAGCGTCGCTTTTTCGGCAAAAAGATAGCTGTCGACGTAGCCTGGAATCCCGGCTGAGGCGCTGGTTTTGAGCAGTCCGGGGCAGACGGCATTAAAGCGAATTCGGGAAAACTGGCTGAAGGATTTGGCGAGAAAGCAGATGGAGGAATCGAGCGCCGCCTTCACGGGGGCCATGTAGCCGTAGTTTTCGGCTGCCATTCGAGTCGTTGAGATCGAAATTGTGACCACACTGCCAGTGTGCGGATCCAGCTGGCCTCGGAGCGATTCGGAAAGAGCGATCAGCGAGTAGCAGGAAATGTTGACAGCCTGCAGGAAGGCACTGCGAGGAGTCTGGTGGAACGGAAGCCAGCCGGCAGAGTAGTCAGCGAAGGCGATGGAATGCACCAGTCCGTGCAGTGAGGTGACATTGGCAGCAACGGCATCCCTCAGAGCATCGATCTGGTCCTGATGTTCAACATCACAAACAAACACGGGGGTGTCGGGGAAGAGCTTTCGCACGGATTCTGCGCGAGCATTCGAGCGGACGGCGAAGAGCAGATTGGCCCCTGCCTCTCTGAGCACCTTTGCGGTGTGCCATGCAACGCTTTTGCGATTAGCGACGCCCGTCACAAGAATATTGCGGCCAGACAGCTGCAGGAAGTCCATGGGGCGGTGGTTTCCGGAAGGAGAGGATTGTTCGGGGATTCAGCTGTGAATCGCCGGTTGAAACACGGATTGGAGGGCGAGGAGTGAGATCCGGGAGAGGAATGTATTGCAGCAACGCACTGCCCACACCGACCAAAATTCCTGCAGATGATGAATGGCAGACGGCAGACGGCAGCTGACTGCCATCAGCGACTGAGTGGTTTGAATCGGCCAGCGACCGGGCGGTCGGCTGCTTCACCGAGCCGTTCTTTTCGTTGTTGTTCATAGATGCGGTAGTTGCCTTCGCACCAGACGACGGAACCATCGCCTTCGAAGGCAAGGATGTGCGTGGCGATGCGATCGAGGAACCAGCGATCGTGGCTGACGACGACAGCGCAGCCGCCGAAGGTTTCGAGTCCTTCTTCGAGTGCGCGGAGGGTATCGACGTCGAGATCGTTTGTGGGTTCGTCAAGCAGCAGGAGATTGCCACCGGAGCGGAGGAGTTTGGCAAAATGGACTCGGTTGCGTTCACCGCCGGAGAGTTGCCCGACGAATTTCTGCTGGTCGGAGCCTTTAAAGTTGAATCGACCGCAGTAGGCGCGGGCGTGGATTCTTGAAGAACCGACTTCGAGGATATCGTGTCCACCGGAGATTTCCTGGTAGACGGTTTTCGTTCCATCGAGCGAATCACGGGATTGATCGACGTAGGAGATATCGACGGTTTCGCCGACTCGGAGAGTTCCGGAGTCGGGCATTTCCTGTCCGATGATCATGCGGAAGAGCGTGGTTTTGCCGGCACCGTTGGGGCCGATGATACCGACGATGCCACCGGGTGGGAGATCAAAGGTGAGTCCGCTGAAGAGTTGTTTGCCGCCGAAGGATTTGGAGAGGTTTTCGGCTTTGACGACGAGTTGTCCGAGTTTGCGGGTGATGGGGATCTGGATTTGAGCGGCGTCGTCGCGTTCGTCATATTGCTGGGCGGCGAGTTCGTTGTATCGCTGGAGTCGGGCTTTGTTTTTGGTGGCGCGGGCTTTGGGGGACATGCGGACCCATTCAAGCTCGCGTTTGAGTTCCTTTTGGCGACGGGATTCGCGGCGTTCTTCGAGTTCAAGGCGTTTTTGTTTTTGTTCGAGCCACGATGTGTAGTTGCCCTCGAAAGGGATTCCCTTGCCGCGGTCGAGTTCGAGGATCCAGCCGGCGACGTTGTCGAGGAAATAGCGGTCGTGGGTGACGGCGACGACGGTGCCGGAGAAGGATGCGAGGAATTGTTCGAGCCACTGGACGGAGCGGGCGTCGAGGTGGTTGGTGGGTTCGTCAAGCAGGAGCATGTCGGGGTTGCTGAGGAGCAGCTGGCAGAGCGCGACGCGACGTTTTTCACCGCCGGAAAGGACAGAGACTTTCTGGTCGGCGGGCGGGAGCTGCATGGCGTCGGCAGCGATTTCGAGCGTGCGATCGAGTTCCCAGAGGTTGCGGTGGTCGATTTCGTCCTGGACGCGGGCCTGTTCGTCGAGAACGCGTTCCATTTCTTCGGGGGAAAGATCTTCGCAGAGCTTCATGCTCAGTTCGTTGAAGCGGTCGAGGATGCGGCGGGATTCGACGACGGCGTCTTCGATGCATTCGCCGACACTTTTGTCGGGATCGAGCCGTGGTTCCTGGGGGAAGTAGCCAATCCGGATGCCTTTGGCGGGCCGGACTGTTCCCATGAAGTCCCTGTCTTCGCCAGCCATGATCCGCAGGAGCGTACTTTTGCCGGAGCCATTGTTTCCGAGCACTCCGATTTTGGCGCCTGGGTAGAAGGCGATCCAGATGTCAGACAGAACCTCTTTCTCGTCGTAAAGGCGAGTGAGGTTTTCGATGGTCATGATGTATTGAGCGGTCATCGCGAGGACTTTTATGGGGTGCGGAGGGTCTGCAGGAGACGGCAGAGGAAGTCGAGAGCCAGCGGGTAGACGCGGGGCGAAGAGCTGCCGCGGGGGCCGGCGACGTTGAGTACGCGGATCTTATTGTGGGAAAGCCACGCGGCAACTGTGGCGGGCTGGTCGGAAAGCGAATTCTCCGGGGCGTCGAGTTGGATCACAAGCACGGGGCGTTTCTGAGCCTGGGCAGACTCCAGCGTGAGCCGAGTGCCGCTGGAGAGGGGGCCACAGAGAAGGATCAGGGTGCCATCGGAGTCGCGCACGTTCCATTCGGTGCGAACGGCGTAAGAGCGGGCGGCGGTGGGCCGGAGCGGATAAATGTCGGGAATGGGACCGTCCTCAGCCCGGCGTTCGCGTGGGCACCAGCCGCCAATCGGAAGGTGGTACCGGAGCCCCGCATCGAGTGCAGCGCGATCAACGCCGGTCTGGCCACCGGAGATAATGGTGAGTGGCGGGAGAGGGAACAGGGATTCGATGGCAGCAGGAGCGGGGGCTGGACGATTCAGTTGCGAAGGCTCCCGGGGATGAAAAAGGGCCAGGTGGCTGACAGCAGGCGAGAGCCATGCGAAAGGCTGAAAAGTGCTGTCACAAAGCGCGCAAGGTAGAAAGCCTGAAGGTCAAAACGGGCAGTGATTCTACGGAGAAAACGGAAAAAAGACTATTCCGCAGTTCAGGATTTGGGGCTTTGCGGTGTGAAATACCCGGAACAATCCTGAACCTGCTCACCAAAGCCGGTGTCCCCACGATCGGAAAACCCACACGACCGCTGTCAAGCAAATTCTGCCGCCAGAGATGAGAATCGCTGCCAATTTTGCGACTGGTCAGCACCGGAGGTTCTTCCCTGCGAGACGCCCCGGGGAACCACAGTAACCTGGTTGCCAGAAGAGCATGAATTGTCTAAGCTGTCAATGTGCCCAATGCGATCGAGTGCGTAGCTCAGTTGGTAGAGCAACGGACTTTTAATCCGTAGGTCCCGGGTTCAAGTCCCGGCGCACTCAGTTTCGCTCCCTGTCGCAGACAGATGTGGCCCCCGCCCGTTGGCTTTTCCCGTCGGACCTTGGTTTTTATCCCCCCAGCAGGCAACCAGTCCTGAATGAACTGATGGGATGGTCAACCGCGATGTTGGACTCTCGTCCACTGGGCGGTTGACCACAAATTCGCATCCGTAGACATGCATCAGGCACTGTGGTTCCACTCCACTGCTGTCCGCCGGATGCATCCGGCGGAGCAAAATAAGGAGCTGCAGCGGTCCCGCGAACTCGACCCTGAACCATCACACCGTCAGAGCGAATGCACGATGCCAGCACAATAGGGCGTGCAGAAGTTATCAATCTCCAGGTCACAGTCCGCAACCGCCCAGCCAGTGAGCATACCGAGGCCCTCCGACACTCTGCGGAATCGGCTTGAATCAATGTCGCGATGTCGGCGACTGGAGCCATTTGAAGTCCGTTTGCCTTGCGTCTGCTCCTTCGGCAAAGGAACTGCTGAAGAATGCACTGCAATCAGGTCATTGCCGCCAGTGGCTAATTTGACGCGCCCGTCGGCGCCGGTTCTTTGGCGCTTACTGACAGTGAACCCGTCTCTTCAGGTCTGAGACCCTCCGCAGCAAACATAGTCGGACATTACTTCGCGCAGCTCGACGAAGTCTGACAGAAATCGCTCGACCTTTTCCCGGGTCGTCCGACAGCGGCCGAAATAGTTTGCTGCTGCGGGGTGTTTGGAAAGCAGCTTCTCCCAGCAGTCGACGAACTCTTTCGCCAAGTCGAATTCATGAGCATCGCAGCTGCTGCAGACCCGGATCTCGGACTCGTCGAGTTCCGTGCGGCAGTATTGGCAAGTGTTCATTCCCCACCCCCTTCGTTCCTGCGACGAGGG
>JBJTOP010000247.1:0-10258 GCA_046074645.1 Planctomycetaceae bacterium
TCTCTCGCAAAGGCGCAAAGACGCAAAGGAAGGACAGTAGGTTCAAATTTCCAACATTTCCAGCTTTGCGCCTTGGCGCCTTTGCGTGAGGTAAGAGTTGCTGCAGCAGGATGCCAGGCGGCGCGTCTGCACGAAATCCGATAGACGATCTCAAGTGTCCTTAACACCGTTTCGTCATCCCAGCCTCGCGCTCCCATGTCTTCACCCGTCTGTTCACAGGATTCCAGAGAACTTCAACGCCATTGGACGGCAGCCGGCGGGCAAACGACCCTGCAAACGGCTATCGCCAGCGGGCGGACCTTCGGTGCAAAACACAGCCGGGGGCTTCCTCCCAACCGCTGAGGGGCGTTGGGCAGGGCGGCGCAAAAAATGGCCGCCGGGATCCAGCGAGGAATCACGGCGGCTGTTCGATTGCACCCGTCAGGGGTCGAACCTGAAACCTTCGGTTCCGAAGACCGACGCTCTATCCAATTGAGCTACGGGTGCGAGTGTTGTGGCCGGAGTGTAGGGGAAGTGGTGGCGGTTGGCAACTGGATCGGGGTGGAGTGGGAGCGGGCGGGAATTTTCAGAAGCGTCGGAGTGTGGTGCGGGCGGATTTTTGTTGTTGGCCGAGGATGTCCATACGAGTGATTTTCCAGGTGTTGTTGATGGGTTTGACAGAGAATACGGCTTCGAACTGATTTTCGCGTTCGTGGACGTGTCCCCAGTGTTCGACGGTGCCGGCGACTTGCCAGGTGGCGTGGAGAGCGAAGGCGGGCCAGGGGGTGTTGGGGTCGGATTCGGTTCGGGGTACGGGAGTGGCGTCGGTGAAGGTGATGGCTTTGATGCGGGCGATGGCGCCGCCCTGTTCGCGGACGCGGAGGCTTTCCTGGAGCTGCAGGTAGAGTTCTTCGAGGAGTGGTCCGTCGATGGTGGCGTCGAGGGCATCGTAGATGCGGTCTTCGCTGCCGAAATCGAGGGCGCGGTACATGCCGGCATGGAGCTGCCGGAAGACGTCCTGGGCGGTGTCGGTGGCGAGTTCGGCTGGTTGTTGCCAGGGGTGTGGGAGGATGAGGGGTTTGATGGGGAAGACGAGAATGGCGGCGACGAGGAAGGTGGCGGGGAGGAGCCAGCGGGCCGGTGATTTTGCCTGGCGAAGGATGAGGAAGTTGATTACGGCGAGCGTCAGTGAAATCAGGGTGAGGACGGGGATGGTGATGGTGGGTGCGGCTGGAATGCTGGCGGGGACTGTGGCAACGGGTTTGGGGAGCGCGTCATCGGGGCAGGACCAGCGGAGGGTATTGTCTTCGGGTTTGTTGAAGCGGGAGAATTCGAATCGGTCCATGGCACCGGGCCAGGTGATGACGACTGCGGGGATTTTGGTGAGTCCGGAGTAGAAGAGAGTCCAGGGGAGTGCGACATCGCGGACGGAGTCATCGCTGGGGCGATAGCTGAGGATGATGCCGACACGACCGCTGGCCATGCTGACTTTTTGGGCGGCGGCCTGGGTGGCGAAGTCGGAGAGGTTGAGGGAGTAGAAGTCGATGCGGCTGAAGCGGGGTTCGATGCGGGTGCCGTTGATGGTGGCGGGAGCAGCGGGGGTGAGCCATTTGCGGATTTCATCGCGGATGGCGTCCTGTTCATCGACATCGATGAAGGCGGGATCGCGGTGCTGCATGCGAACGATGGTGGCGAGGGTAGCGAGGGGAATGAGGATTTCGTGGCGGACTTCACCAGGTTCGACGTAGATAAAGGAGTAGACGCTGCTGTAGCTGGTGATGCCAAGAGTTTTTTCGCGTTGTTTTTCGAACCAGAGTTCCCATTCCTGATCGGTGGCGTCTTCGGAAAGGGCGTTTTCCCAGTCGAAGCGGACGGTGGTGGAGTTGCCTGGCAGGAGTCGTTCGGAGAAGTTGAGTGCGGAGCCGGCCTGTTTGACCTGGAGCGTCATTTCACTGGGGATGATAAAGTTTTCGTCTGCAAGGTCCTGCTGGATGGTGAGGAATTCGGGGGGCGAGTCGAAGGAGTGTTCGATTTCGTAGATGGCGGTGTGTTTCATCATATCGCCGGAAGGGATGCCATCGGCGGGGATGGTGAAGGGTTTGAGGTCGGTGACCTGTCCTTTGAGTGGTTCGCCGGATGCATTGCGGAGGGTGAATTTTTCGAGCAGGAAGGTTTTGTGATCTTCGAGTCCCTGGCGGAGATCTTCGGGGCGCAGGCGATCCTGTTCGTCGGGTTCGAGGCCCTGGAAGAGGACGAGGTCTTCGGCGAACATCTGAATGCGGGTTTTGGCGCGGGTTTTGGTGACGAACATGGCGGCTTCGGTGATGGAGATGGGATGCCGCGCGGTTGTGGTGGGAGCGTTGGCTGGTGAGAATTCAGATGGGCTGTGGGCGGAGCACACTGATGTCAGTGGGAAGGCGGTGATCAGGAAGGCGAGGGCGATCTTGTAAATCGGCAGCATAGAGAGTGTGCCTTTTGGGGGCGAGGAGCGGGGTCGCTGGAAGAAGCGGACTGCGGAACGTGGGTATTGTACAGGAAGACGGGGCGGGAGCCAGGAATTTGGCGGCACTGGTTCACAGTAGGGCCGGGGTTGTCCTCGATGCGAACCGGTCGGCTGCGGCTGCGGAATCCCATTTTTCAGTTTACTGTCGTGATCCGCAGACGTATTCTGCACGCCTGTCCCGCCCCCGCCCAATCGAGAGACTCCGATGTTTCCCCCACCTCGTCTGCCTGCTGTGCCCAGCCAGATCCTGTGGATCGCGACTGTCACAGCAGCATGGCTGCTGCTGGTGCTGCCGCCAGGACCTGCAGTTGCTCAGCAGGCGGCAGCCTGCCCTGCTGTTCCTGGCAGCACAGCGCAGCAGACGTGGTTTGCGGCCGAAGTCTGGACAAAAGTGGGGCGGCTGAAGTGCCTCCGATGTCATCGCACCGGTGGTGACGCTGCCGACACGTCCTTTGTGCTGCGTGATCCTGCAGCATCCCTCGATAACTCCCCGCAGGAAGTTCTGCAGCACAACTTCGAGGCGTTCACCAGAGCGGCCCAGCTTCAGTCTGATGGTCAGTGGCTGCTGCTGCAGAAACCAGCCGGGCTGCTGGAGCATGGTGGTGGTGAGGTGCTGGCGGCGGATTCCACGGGGATACGAATTCTGACAGAGTTCCATCGGCGGGTCCTTGCGGCCGACACGTCGGAATCGCCCCGGAAATCTGCTCTTACCGGCACACCGCTCATTCGTTCCGCCTCGGCAACCCCGTTTTTTGCGGATGTGAGCATGGCGGATGACCAGCAGCTGCTGCGGCGAGCCGCATTGTCGCTGGTGGGACGACTGCCAACCGAGAAGGAGGAGCAGCAGGTTGCTGAGGGTGGCCGCGAAGCACTCGCAGAAATCCTGATGCAGCTGCAGCGGGAGGAGCCCTTCTATGAACGATTGCGGGAAGCCTTTAACGACATTTTTCTGGTGCTTGGAATTGATGGCAACCCGGATTCCACGGTGTTGTCTTATGAGCATTTCGAAAAGACGAGGCTGTGGTATCAGAACCATGACCTGTCGCATATCACCGACGAGAAGGACCGTCGTCAGGCCGGCTATAAGCTGGCGAACGATTACCGGCAGGCACTGCTGGAAGAGCCTCTGCGGCTGATCGACCACATTGTCCGCAGTGATCGCCCGTTTTCTGAGATTCTGACGGCGGACTACATCATGGTTTCCGCATATTCAGCCCGCGGCTACGGCGTCTATGAACAGCTGAAGCCGGACTTCAGGAATCCCGAGGATCCTCTTGAGTTTTTACCCGTCCGCCTGCAGGCGCTGGTGGGCCGCAACAAGTCGGAGAATCAGGAGTCTTCCAGCGGATTCTATCCGCACGCCGGGCTGCTCAGCACGTTCCAGTACCTCAGCCGGTATCCAACGACGGAAACCAATCGTAATCGACTGCGGGCGCGGATGTTTTATCTGCATTTTCTGGGTGTGGATGTGCTGGAGCTGGCAGCCCGTGGATCCGACGCGGCGGCAGCCACAGCGCGTTATCCCGTGCCCACGATGCAGGCGGGAGAATGTGTGGTCTGCCATCAGACGCTGGATCCTGTGGCTGGTCTGTTTCAGGACTACTGGCGGTTTGATGCCAATTTCAGCATTTACGGGCGTCGTCGGGATGGCTGGTTCACCGATATGTTTGCTGCGGGTTTCGAAGGGGAATCGCTGCCGTCCGAGGATCGCTGGCGAGCGTTGCAGTGGCTGGGAGAGCGAACCGTTCGAGATCCTCGTTTCGCCCGCACCATGGCGGGTCATGCCTGGCAAATGCTCACCGGACGCCGCCCCCTGGTTGCTCCTCAGGACATCGACGATCCTCTGTTCACGGCAAAACAGCGTGCGTGGGAGCAGCAGCAGTGCGACATCGACACGATCGCGCGTCGATTCAGTTCAGAAGGCATGAATTTCCGCCAGCTGATCCGTGACTGGGTGCTGTCGGACTTCTATCGAGCTGACGGCCTTCACGCTGCCAGACTCAGCGAAGATCGTCTTGCGGAGCTTGCCGATGCGGGAGTCGTACGAATTCTGTCCCCCGAACAGCTGGAACGCAAAATTGCCGCGATCTTTGGCCGTCCGTGGGGACGCCTCAACGAACAGACCGCAATGCTCTACGGTGGCATTGATTCGAGGGAAGTGACCGAACGGGCGGTGGACCCCAGTGGAGCGATGGGCGCCATTCAGCGAACGCTCTCAAACGATGTGGCCTGCCGCCACACGGCTCTCGATTTCAGCCGCCCCGCGTCCGAGCGGCTGCTGTTTCCCGACATGGAACCGACCGTCATCCCAGGCAGCTCAGAGACCGCCGATCAGCAGATCAGACGAACAATCAGGAGGCTGCATCACAGAATTCTGGGGCGGATCGATGCTGAGGATTCGGCGGAAGTGCAGAGAACATTCCGCCTGTTCAGCAGCGTCGTCGCGGATGCCGCCGCCGCGGGACGATTTGAACCTCAGGAAACCTGGCACTGCCGTCAGGGTCTGCAGGGACCAGTTCCGGATCCGCATTACACCGTTCGGGCATGGCGAGCGGTGATCACGTATCTGTTGCGGCAGCCAGAATTTCTCTACGAATAGGAGCCGACTGTGCGACGCGATTTTCTGAAGTCCTGTGCGGCCGTCGGACTCAGCCTTGCTGCTCCCTGCCGCTGGCCGGCTGTTTCCCGAGCTGATGAACGCAGGGAGTTACCGCCCGCTTCCGGGCCGTATTACCTCGTGCTGAACGCCTCCGGCGGCTGGGATACCACGCTGCTCATGGACCCCAAGGGCACAGGCGGCATCAACCGCCTGTACTCCGCTGAGCAGATTCAGCAGCTCGGGCAGCATCGCTTCGCCCCGACCGAAACGCATCGTCAGGGAGGCTTGTCGAACGAAGCCTTCTACGCGGAATTCGGACGCGAACTGCTGGTCATCAACGGACTGGATTATTCCGTCAACAACCATTCCCCCTGTTCCCGCTACATGGCCACTGGAAAGCTGGACAGCCTCGCCTACCCAACCTTTGCCGCTCTGGTCGCCGCCTGCCAGGGGCCGGATTGTCCGCTGGCCTTTCTGACCTTCGGCAATTACTCGGCCACAGGCAATCTGGTGGCGATGTCCCGAGTCCCCTATCTGCCGTCGCTGCAGCGAATTGCCAGTGCCGACGCGATTGAAGGCAATGCAAAAGCTCCGTACCACGATGAATTTGCACTGAATCGAATTGAGCAGGCTATGGCCGAACGGCGGGCAGAGCGACAGCAGGCCGGTCTGCTGCCCCGCAGCCAGCGAGCCGAATCCATGCTGTATGCCGCTCAGGTCAACTCAAAGGCCCTGTCCCGCGTCGTGCCGCATATTCCAAAGGAAATCCCCAAACAACGAATTGCCCAGCAGGCCGAAATCGCACTCGCAGCCTTCCGTGCCGGTGTCTGTGACTCTGCCAATTTGTCCATCGGACAGTTTGACAGCCATGCCAACAACGATACCGACCAGATGAAGCTGATTCCGGAACTTCTGGACGGCATCGCGTATGTTCTTCACAGGGCTGAGTCCTTGCAGATCCGGGAACGGCTGATCCTTGTGATTCAAAGCGAAATGGGCCGCACCCCGACCTATAACAGTGGCAACGGCAAGGACCACTGGTCCATCGGTTCCATGATGTTCCTCGGCCCCGGCATCCAGGGCGACCGCGTCATTGGAAGTACAGACGATGGACAGTTCGCGGTCAAAATGAACCCGCAAACGCTCCAGCTGCAACCCAGCGACGGAATACTCATGCGCCCCGAACATCTCCATCACGCACTCCGCGAGTACGCCGGAATTGACCAGCACCCCAGCAGCCAAAGATTCCCCCTTGGAATTCCACCAGAACAGCAGCTGAAGGGGACCTGGAAACAGGAAACAGCCTGATGGACTCAATTGTGGTACACTTCATCACTGCCATGTTGATGGTGATTGTCGCAGTCTTCTGCTCGGTGCTTTGGCTGGCATGGACGATCCCGCCATGGCGCTGTCGACTCGCGGCAAGCCGGAGCGAGTCTCCGTGTCGGGCAGGGGAGCGCATCGCAGCACCGCTCACCGGCTGGCGTTGTCGTGCTGGCGAGGCGATAATTTCAGCCGGCATCGCGGCCTGTGCCGCGATCTCATGGTATGGTTCGTGGACGCTGCTGACAGGCCTGATCGCCGCTTTCACGTAATCGGGTGTTCTGAATATCGTTTCGATATGCCCGGTTGAAAACACTGCCGTTCTTTGCGAGAAGTGCTGGTCTGTGCAACGGCGCAACAAAGCAGAAGAAAAACTCATCGTCCACAGAGCAATTCGTTTTCCGGGCTCGATTCTGAAGAAGGCATCCGAGAGGAAGACAATCGCAAAAGTGCCATGCACGACGCTACTCCCAGTCGCAATTGAATTCCCCCAAACACCGCCGCAAAACACCCCTGCCGAGCCGCGACCGTCAGGGAGTGGAATCACCACCAAAACGCCTCGCCGGAAGTCGCAAGGTACGTGGGGAAGTCGCGAGGTACATGGCACCTGAACGGTCGTTCCAGAGAACTTCAACGCCCACGAGCTGCGGTCCGGGGACTCGCCGGTCAGCGAATCACTCCTGTGGAACACGGCGATGCACAATCGCAACAACCGATACAACCGACACCATAGCCTGAATTCGACCTGCCTCCAGTCCGATTTTTTCTGGAATGAGTACCGCATGTCGATCATCATGCGTGCATGACAGCATTCCACCCTAACAGCCCGCACGATCACTTCTTTCGCCGCACGTTCGACGTGGCCGAACACGCCCACGCGCTGATCGGGCATCGCCTGCCTGCTCAGCTCCTCAACCGCATCCGGCCCGGATCGCTCCAGCGGGCCAAAGAAACCTTCCTCAGTGCTGACGAACACGAAAAGCGACTTGATCTGCTCTATTCCGCCCAGCTGGACGACGACACTCAGGTCCTGATTTACCTGCTTTTTGAACATAAAAGCTACATCGACCGTGCCATCGCCCTGCAGCTGCTTGAATATGTGCTCAAAATCCAGCGCTGGCGTCAGCGCAACAAACTGAACCCCTGTGTGGTAGTCCCGCTGCTGATCTACCACGGTGATGCGGTCTGGGACGAACCGACATCCCTCCGCGACAAGGTGCAGACGACGGACGATCTGCGGTCCTTTCTTCCGGACATGCAGGTTGTCTTTGTGGATCTCGGTGCGATGTCGGCCTCGGCATTTGCAAAGGTGCCGGAACTTGAAGCCCGCATTCGCACGCTCCAGCTTGTCCGCCGTACGGAACTGGCCTTCCAGTCCGTGGTGGAAATCTTCAGGCCTCTGCGATTGTGGCGTGAAATCCATTCACAAAAGGAGGCTGTGGACGATATTATTTTCTACCTGTTCGAAGTATTCGACGCCCAAAAACTGGAATGGTTCCGACAGGCCATCCGCACTGGACTGCTCATAGAATCGGAGAATCAGATGCCCACATGCCTTGAAGCGATGATGGAACGCGGAGCGGAAAAGGGACGCGAAGAAGGACGTTTGGAAGGACGTCAGGAAGGGCGTCAGGAAGGCGTTGTCATCGGCCGGATTCGCACGTTGCAGCAGATCTTTCGTCAGCCGGTGACACCGGAAGCCGACCTCGTACTGCTGACAAACGACGCCCTGCAGGCCCTGCTTCGAAAGCTCGAAAAGCAGCTCGACGGTCCTCTGGTTTCCTAACGCGGCAGGGCCGCAACAAAAAGGTACGACGGACTTCCAGTCCGTCGCCGCCGGCATGTGCAACAGTGCCATGCACCACCCGCACACATCGCAACGAAATCCTCCCCCCAAACGCCGCCGCAAGCACCCCGCCGAGCCGCGCCCATCAGGGAGCGGAATCACCACTAATTCACCTCGCCGAAAATTCCAACGTACACAGCCCCACTCCCGTCCAATGGTCCAGGATTGTGGCCCGCGATTCGTATGTCCACGTGGCATTGGCGAAGTGGTCGGAACGTCGCACGGGCGGACGATCGTTACGCCCGCGGCACACACGAAGTCACCATCGCCCCCAACGGATCTGCCCACGCACTCCATCCGGAACACGGCGGGGACTGACTGAGAACTGCCCTGACAGGCCGGAAACACCGCCGAAGAACAAGGTGCCATGCACCCGCAGTGCATTCGCACGCTCCGGCTTGTCCGCCGTATGAAACTGGCCTTCCAGTCCTTGGTCGAAATCTTCAGGCTTCTGCGTTTGTGGCGGGAAATCCATTCACAAGAGGAGGCCGTGGACGATAGTATTCGGGGCGAGTTTTCAGTTTTCAGTTTTCAGTGTTCAGTTTTCGGTGTTCAGTTTTCGGTGTTCAGTTGTCGTTGTTCAGTTTTCGGTGTTCGGTGTGCGGGATGTGTGTGGGGGGGCCGGCGGGTTGTTCGTACCGGACTGCCTCATGGAATTGCAGAATCAGATTCCCGAGTCTGGAAGCCATGATTGAACGTGGGCCTGGGAAGTGACGCGAGGATGGTCAACAGAAAGGACTCCGGGGACGCAGGACGGTGGGATCAGCGGGCGGATTCGCCCATTTGGTCATCCCGCGTATCACTCGTGCACGGCAGCCACATCACCGTTGATTGAGATTGACTGCACGCTGAATTGGGGGGGGACGTGAATCAGGGCCACCGAAAACCGATCACCCTTCTGATGCAAACCGTCTCGACATCTCACCTTCCCCCTTGACCACTCAGCCAGCCTCGACATGCCGCATCCTCTGCCGCTTCATCACTCACCCACGACTGCCGACTTCCGTCTGCCTTGCTTTTTTCGTGGTGTTCTCAGCGTTTTTCGCTGTGTTCTTTCTTTTTTTCGCGGTGCCTTTACTTCTCACCCCCGACTCCTCTCCGCTGCGCGTGGAGAGGGGGGGATGGGGGTGATCGTCTGGGCAGTGGGGCTGCTGGGGGGCTGTTGTGGTCAGGACGTTGAATTTGCATCGCAGGTGTTTCCGCTCCTGCGTCAACGCTGCGTTGAGTGTCACGGAGCAGCGGTACGGGAGTCGGGGTTGAGGCTGGATGATGGCCGACAGCTGCGGGCGTCGCAGGTGGTGACGGCCGGTCAGCCTGAGCACAGTGAACTCTGGCGTCGAGTGACTCTCCCGGAAGACTCAGCAGACCGCATGCCACCCACGGGGGACCGGTTGACGGCTGCCGAGCAATCGGTGCTGCGTCGCTGGATTGAGCAGGGAGCTGTGGTGCCTGACGATTTTCAGCCGCCGCCGCACTGGGCATGGCAGAGACCGACTCGCCCACAGCTGCCTGACCACCTCACTGGCGCCCCGGCGATTGACTGGCTGGTGCAGCAGCGGCTGGCGGCTGCGGGGCTCTCACCTGCCCCTGCCGCCCCTCCCGCCATTCTGCTCAGGCGCCTCTCACTGGACCTGATTGGTTTGCCTCCGTCACTCGAGCAGGTGGAAGCGTTCGAGCAGGATCCTTCCGCAGAGCATTACGCGCGACTTGTGGATCAGCTGCTGGCCAGTCCGCAGTTCGGCGAACGCTGGGCACGGCACTGGCTGGATCTGGCGCGCTACGCAGATTCTCATGGCTTTCAGCGGGACGATCTGCGGGAGGTGTGGGCGTGGCGTGACTGGGTGATTCGGGCGATGAATGCGGACCTGCCGTTTGATCAGTTTACGATTGAGCAGCTGGCTGGTGATTTGCTGCCGAATCCGACAGAGTCACAGCGAATTGCCACGGGTTTTCATCGCTGCACGCCGGTCAATGTCGAGGCGGGTTCGCTTCCGGAAGAAACGCGGGC
>JBJTOP010000248.1:0-8023 GCA_046074645.1 Planctomycetaceae bacterium
GATTGGTGGTGGGCTGGCGGAGCGGGATTGACGGATCGGAGTCTTTGGAAAAAGAGTGGCATTTCCACACCAAAACGCACGACTCACAAACTCAGCCGCATGGCGGCAGCCTGCGGGCAAACGGCAATGCAAACGAACCGACAACGCCCTCGCCAACTCGCGCACCTTCGGTGCGAAATACAGCCGGGGGCTCCCGCCCAACCGCTCAGCCGCATGATCCAGCCGCATGGCGGCGGCCTGCGGGCAAACGGCCCTGCAAACGCCCCAACAACGCCCTCACCAGCGCGCGCACCCTGGGTGCGAAACACAGCCGGGGGCTCCCGCCCAGCCGCTCACAAATGCAGCCGCATGGCGGCAGCCTGCGGGCAAACAGCCCTGCAAACGTCCCGCCAACCCCCTCACCAGCGAGCGCACCTTCGGTGCGAAACACAGCCGGGGGCTGCCCGCCCAACCGCTCGCACAGCTGCATGGCGTCTACAATGACTGCAGATAACGATACAGATCAGCCATATCCTGTGCCGTGGTACCTCGGAGCAACCCGGCGGGCATCAGCGAATTCCGCTGTTGCCGTTTTGATTCAATTTCGGAAGATTCAAGTCTCCATGTTCGATGTTCCGCGTCACGCAGCAGCAAACCATCGACCGACTCGTAGACGATCAGGCCATTGATAACGCGACCATCCGTGGTTTCGACTGAAATGGTCTGATATCTCCCTGAGATATCCCGATTCGGCTCCACAATCGCAGCAAACAGGTCGTCCACACCAAATCTTCGCGAGACTCCGGTCAGATCCGGCCCCAGCGATTTGCGGCCGCCATGGCACTTTGCACATCCCAGACGCTCGTAGAGTCGTCGTCCGCGATCCGCATCACCGGAATCCCACTGAACATCCTGCAGTGACGCCAGCAGTTGTCTTGCCTCTTCACTCTGATTAATCGGACGGTAATTCGGAAACCGCGTCTCAAGCCAGTGCTGCCATGACATCATCGATTCGGGCTGCGGACGAAATCCATCCTCGCCGAAAACGAAGCCCAGTGTCTGATCTGTGTTGTTCTGGAGCAGACGCATGGCAGTCTCCCTCAACCGATACTCTCGTTTATCGCTCATCAGTCTGCGTGCGGCTGCCAGCAGAGCAAAGAGCTCCTGTGGGTCCTGTGTCCGGGGCATCTTCGTTAACGCGTTCAAACAGGCTTCCACGGCATTTACCTGGGGCGAGTCCAGCCCAGCCACAAAGTGCTCCCGATCAGAACGTTGTGGGCTTTCCGCCAGCATGATCAGCACCGCATCCCGCACCGACAGATTCTCAAGTTGTTCACGCAGCAGTTGTTTATGCTCCGCTTCACCGGATTCACCGATGACAAACACCACATCATTCGTCCACTCCGCATCAGGATTCTGTTCAAAATATCGCAGAAACCCGGCAATGGCCTGCGGGATGACGGCGGCCGGCGACTGACTGAGATACAGCGTGTGAGCGGGCAGCCCGAACTCGGGCTGCAACGGAATCAGCGACGGCAGTGCAGGATCGACCCGAAACAGAGCTGCACAGAGTTCCCCCATGCGATCGTCCCAGTTGGTGTCCTGCTTCATTCCCAGTTGTCGCAGCTTATGATCAATCCGCAGCAATGCCCTCGCTGTCGATTCGGTCTCCGCATACGAACGCTCCAGCTCGATACGGCTGATGGCTGCAAGCCTGTGAATATCGTCCTGCGGCAGACTTTCGCCCGTCATGCCACCAATCAGCTGCGTCAGCAATTCATGGCTGAGGGGCGCCGTCATCGCGAAGAAACGAATCAGCTCTCGATCCAGCGAATCATCGCCCGAAGGAAACAGTCGAAAGACGCGAGCCAGGAGCGGATTCAAATCACGTTCGATCGGTTCGATTGACAGCCGTGGAGCATACCCGTCAAACATGGGAGGACGTCCTTTGACAGGTCCCATGTCACTGATGGAAAGCTGCAGCAGCCGGACGGCATCGCGGCGATCAACAGGAGTCGAATCCGGTGATTCCAGAACCTCCACCGCCACACGACACCCCGCCGCACTCAACTCCTGACGCCGCTGCAGACGGCCGATATGAAACCACATTTGCCCTCGCTGGCTGGTCAGAGTCAATTTTTCCAGTTTCTGCGATTGTTCGGCATCAAGCCGGCCAATCCGCAGAGCGGCGGACTGGCGTACCAATCGATCTTCGTCATCGAGCGCTGCAGCAATCTCAAACATCAGTGCAGTGCAGACGGCGGGTGCAGTCACTCCCGAAAGAGCTTCAAGGCTCGATCGACGCACAAGAGGATCCGGGTCCTTCAGAAGTGGCCGCAGGGCATCAGTGCTCACTGCAGCTGGATTCTGTCGGCCGGCGGCCCATGCTGTGCGGGCGCGGATAACAGAGGACTGTGAACGAGCGAGCAATCGGACAGTTTCCGCGTCCACTCCTCCATGCAGCTCGACCAGCACCTCAATGGCTCGCACTCGCTGCTGTTCAGGTCGCCCTTCCTCACACGCTGCCTTTGAAAGCTCCGCTTTCATCAGTTTCCGTGCAGCAGGCACCCACTGGGCACGTGACCATGCTGTATTTGGCTGCAGAGCATTCAGCACAGTGTCGAGGTTATGCATGGCTGCTGGTGGCGATACGATTGCAGCCACAACATCGTCGCGGAAAATCCGATAGACGCCGCCGCGTGTTCCCCGCCCGCCAACACTTACATACAGGCTGCCATCAGGTCCCACTTCCATATCCGTCGGTGCAAATCCAAATTGATTCCGGCCAACAGCAAACTCGATCGGCTCACTTCGCCAGCCTGCGCCATCGCGTTCGAGGGGCAGCGCGAGGATGCGTCCGAATGTCCAGTCCTGAATAAACAGCGCTCCCCGATACTCCGGCGGAAACTGTTCGTGCCGATAACACAGCACCCCCGTCGGCGAACCGCGGCCAAATGCGGCCAGTGCCGGTGGCGAATCCGCATAGGTGCTCGGGCGTTTCAGCCCCGCAGTGACGTATCCGGCGTTTGATCCAGGCAGCACGTGCCAGACCTGTGTCGGCAGATACCACGGAAGTGAAATGTCTCGCTCATCATCACTGTCCCATGTGAACAACTCACCCGTCGCACTGAAGGCAAAGTCGTATGCATTCCGAAAACCGTCTGCAACGATTTCGCCGCCGCGAAGTTCCGGGGTCAGCCTCAGCAGAGTACCCGAAACGGGAGTTCGAATTGGTGATGTGGCTGCCGTCGCGTAAGACTCCGTCACGCCGGAATAGTTTCCTGCAATGACGTACCACCAGCCATCAGGACCGCGTTGTATGGAGTGCACATGGTGTTCGCCGCCCGCGGCAATCTTCAGGAATGTTTGCCCCGGACCGTCGGCTCGGTCGTCACCGTTGTCGTCCCGAAACAACTGCAGTCCCGCGTCTCCGGCACACAGCAGACTGGTGCCGTGAAAGAACATTCCCTGAGCTCCCGAGGCGGGACCATCCGCAAACGGCAGCGCGGAATCGGCAATTCCATCAGCGTTCCGATCAACCAGAATCCGTACATATCCCGGACCTGAAACCACCACGCGGCCGCGCGAGTCCACTGTGAGTGAATGAATGTCGTGTGCGAGTTCATCTCCGGCGTACAGCTGAACTTTGAAACCGAGCGGCACACGAATTCCCGTGACCTCCGACTCGTCTCCAAATGTCCGCGTCCCGCAGGCAATCAACCACATCAGACAAAACACTCTCCGCAATCCCTGCAGCACCATCCGCTGACTCCTACTTCAGCTCTCGAATTCGCAACTTCCGCCAACTCACGTCGAACGGCCCAGTGCCGGCTGCAATCCCATGCACCTGCAGGCCGATATGGCCGCGGGGATGCGTTTTGTAGATGTCTTCGTGCGTCAGATCCGCCACCGGAGTACCGTTGATGAATGTTTGAATTCGTGGTCCCTTCGCCACGATCCGAAACTGATTCCAATCTCCACTTTTCATCAGCTCATGCGGCTTACCGCCGGACTTCGGCTCCGGCGAAAGCCAGCCATACTGAGTCGCTTCACCGTAGACATACCCCGCAAATCCCGGAGAGCGTTCGATCTCAACCTGCGGACCGTGAAAACGCCCCAAACCACCTTCGCCCTGGGGACGCCGCCCCGTGCGTTTTTCTTCTGCGTCAACATCAGCCGCCAGCTTGCCTCGTGACCGAATCTGGCAGCCCGAGTTCAGGCTGTCGTGTACCCGCACCTCGAATTCCAGTTCGAAATCACCGTACTCCCGCTCGGACATCAGAAATGAATTTGGACTGCCCTCGACCGTCACGCCGTGGATCGCCCCATCCGCAACGTCGTACTTGGCCCTGCCATGCTCCGCCATCTTCCAGCCGGACAGGGTTTTGCCGTCGAAGAGTGATACCCACGGCTCATCGGCTAAGCCAGCACCTGATGTCGCCAGGCCCAGTGACAGCCCCAGCATCAGCGCCAAATAACGCAACCACCGCACTTCGAAATTCATTGCAGCTCACTCCCGAAAACCAACCCGAACGACGGACACTTCCCGGACGCAGTTTAGCGACTAACGTTTTCCGGGGGAGTCAGATTCACGTTTTTTCGCCCGTCTCTCTTCAGCCTTCCGCTCCTCCTTCTGCGCTGCTTCCTCCGCCCGCTTCGCTTCCAACTGACGCACTCTCGCGTCCTCCGGAACCGATGTGGGCGGCAGTTTCGAAAGCCGTGTCAGAGTTTTTTCCACTTCAGGCAGATCAGGGTCCAATTCCCGTATCCGCACCCACTCGTCGTAGGCCTCCGAGTTTCTTCCGGCCTTCTCCAGCACCTCCGCGCGCCGCAGCAGCAGTTCCAGATTTCGCGGCCGCAAAAGCTGCTGCTCCGCCAGAAAATCGACCGCCTCAGCAACTCGCCCCTGCAATCGCAAATGCTCAGACCGCAGCAAACAGAGAGGCAATGTCAGCCGAAACTCCCCAGCCTCCCAGTATCGTTCAGCGTCCTCCAGCAAGGCCTGTCTCAGCTCTCCATTCGACAAACCCTGGGCCGCCAGTGCCGCGGATTCAAACGTCGTCGGCGCAAACAGCTCCAGAGCACCGCCGACACCGTATATGCTGGCCGCCGCCGTCAGGATTCCGGGACGAAATCGCTCCGATACTTTCAGAGATTGATCCCAAACGGCTAATCCACGGTCCGTATCACCCGACAACACAAGGTACTCTCCCAAAGCCGCGAGGCGGTCCGCGGAATGGGGTTCTGCGAACAACGCGTGATTCACCAGCAGATTCAAGTCTCCAGGCAGCGGGGCAAAAACACCCGACGCAATCAACTCAACCACAACTTCAGCCGCCAGTGGATTCTCGCGTATCAGCTCCCACGCCTCTTTCGTCCATTCGTACTTCTTCAGCGCCTTGTTCGCCGCATCAACAAACAATCGACGGTCATCAGCAGAGTCCACCATCAGATATCGTAAAGCCAATGCATGGAAACCGACCGCGTCAAATAATCTCTGCTGTTCCGGCGGATCCAGTTTCCGATTTCCCATGGCTTCCAGAAATATCTCACGCTCCGCCAGACGCATCATCAGAGTCACGCGATGCCTTTTTAATGTTTCGTCATAAGGACGCATCCCCAACTGCTTGTTCACCGCAGCCAGCAGCCGGTCACCGTCCTCCACCAGCCGCACCGGATCCGGTTTCAGAATCAGAGCATACAAGGCAAGAAAATCCGGTTGGAACGAGGCGGCATACCAGCAATCCCGAAGCAACAGCAACGAACCTGACAGAGTCGCAACCAGCAACGCAGCAACAGACAAAGGCCGGCCTGCAATCCCTCGCCAAAATCCCGTTCGTGGCTCCTCCGCAGCCTCAGTTTCCAGGCCGGTTTGAGGCACCAGACTGCAGGCCTCAACATAACGCCGCTCAAGAATACTCAACAACATCACCACTGCACTGGCAATGCCCCCAAGAGCAATGCTGAAATCAAAAAAAATCTGCCCGCCGAGGGAAAACAGCAGGCAGAGCACTGCCGATCCGGCCCAGTCGCCGCAGGACCGCTTCGCGGCCGCTCGGAAACCGTCTTTCGCAAAAATCAGTTGCACCGAGTAATACAGTGACAGGAACGCTGGTATTGCGCCAAGAAGTAACCCCAGCACGCCACACTCCACCAGCAATTCAATGTAGTAGTTGTCTGCTCGGGCAAACCACTTATCTGTAAAGTGTCGCGAATATGGCAATACACCCTCCGCATAACTCGCGTAGCCACTGCCAAGTAATGGAAAATCCAAAACCGAATGAAGCGTGTCAGACCAGTGCAACAGGCGAATCGTTGTCGCCGATACCGGGTCTTTCAGCGTCTCCAGCTCCGACGCGACAGGAGTGTCCAAATCCAGCAGCAGTAACAGCCCAAGCGACAGCATCAGCAGAAGACCAAGTCCGCACACACTCATCAGCCAGCGATCCGTTCGCACCCGGCTCGCAAAAAACACCAGCACACTTAGAAATCCCGCTGTAATCCCAGCCCGTGACAACGTTCCGATGATCGCACACAAAAACAAAACACAGCTCAGACAAGCTGCCGCCTGAACCGCAGTCAGTTCACCAGTGCGTCGAGCAAGATGGCCGATTGCATACTTCAGACGCTCGCGACGAGTTGTTTTCACCAGCGTCGGCTGAACCAGCGGAGGTGCCTTGGCGAAAGTAAAGCCAGCACAGAAGAACGCTGCTGAAAGACATACCAGCAACCAGCCCGCCGCATTGTTCGGATTCACGAAGTAACCGAACGACTGCTCCTCCAGCTTCACCACCGCCCCAAGCCCCAGCACACTCATCAAAACACCGCTGACCACAAGTGGCACACAGGCCAGCACGGCACGCACCGGAGTTCCCGTCGTCTCGAAAAATACAAAACCCAGTAAGATCAGGGAAAACAACTGATTAATCGCCAGCAACGCTCGCCCTGGCATCACCGCACGCGATGAAAGCCCTCCGCTCTCACTGCCATCACCACCTTCCACTGTTGCAGGCAATGCGTCCGCCAGGTCCCCATACACCGCATGCTCCATCGACAACACTGTCGGACGCCAGATCGGAAGCAACTGAAAAATCGCGAGCCCGGCCAGACCAAGCAGTGGCAGCACCACCAATGGCAGCCGACGAGGAAGACGCCCCGAGACGCAATGACCGATCAGAACCAGCAACACTGCTGCCAACGATCCACACTGCAGCCACAAATGTCCACGCGCAACAACCCCGCCATAATTCCATGCACTGCCCGCTACAGTCAATGCCGCCACCACCAACCCTGCTGACCCGAAGAACTCACGACCACGCCAGCCGCGACGCGATCGGCGATCCCCACGACGCCCGCGACCTGATTCGCCCCCGCTTTCGCTGCGTCCGTCTCCACCAGACCCTTCTCCGCTGCTGCGGTGCCGGCGACGACGCTCACTTCGTTCTCCGGAATCGTCACTCATTTGCGCTCACACCTCACGGCAGCATTGACAGAATCAATCTCCACTCGCCCCCAACTATCCCATTCCAGACAACTCAATGCACCATCGATTCCGAAAAATTACAGACGCAAATCAGAAATCCCCGCAAATTCCCGGAATACCTCCGAGCAGCCCCCAATTCTGAATTTTCAAAAATCGCTTATCCCTTTACCAAATCGTGACATACGCAACATTCGCCGCCGTGATGCAGGGACCTTCAATCACAGCCGACTTGACGTCCACGCCAACTCCTGTACAGTTCGCCCAGTGGTGATTTGTGGGGAAAAGTGGGAGACCGTGTGGGCCTCTCAGAAATTTCCTTCAAATCGGCCGTTCCGAGCATCTGCATGGCACTGACGGGAACCTACGATCGCTCACTGGATGACAAGCAGCGACTCGCCATTCCCCGCCCGCTCAAGGATGGTTTTCGGGACGGTGATTCAGAAGATCTTTACCTCGCCCCTGGTAACGAGGGTTGTCTCGCGTTGTATTCGCTTCAGGGTTTCGAAGCGTTTGCAGCGCGGATGGCTTCGCTTTCCACAGGCAGGGTGGAAGTCCGTAATT
>JBJTOP010000249.1:0-8300 GCA_046074645.1 Planctomycetaceae bacterium
CGAAGCACGACGATAGGACACAATCGCAGAACAATGGTCGAATCCCGCAGGGACATTTGAGATGGGATCAGACCATGGGCTGCGATAGTCGTCTTTCGCTCCGCGAAAGAACGGCACTGGAAGTCCTTTCTCAGAGCGAAAGGCGACAAAGTGAGTGCCACTGGGCTGCCGCCAAACCGCTCAGTGACCAGCCGCATGGCGGCAGCCCAATGGCGTTGAAGTTCTCTGGAACGACCGTGCAGGTGCCATGTACCTTGCGACTTCCGGCGAGGCGACTTAGTGGTGATTCCACTCCCTGACGGTCGTGGCTCGGCAGGGGTGTTTTGCGGCGGTTTTTTTGGGGGAATCTCATTGCGATTGGGGGTGGCGTGGTGCAGGGTGGCGTGGTGCATGGCACTTTTGCACCTGCCTGCAGGCGGCCATTCCTGACGCGGCAGGGCGGTAACCGAAAAGTAGGACATGCCTGAAGGTGCATGGCACCTGAAACGAATGCGAAACCGGCCGATTGAAATTGGCCGCGTGACGTGGCCGACGGACTGGAAGTCCGTCGTACTGATATGGGGACCGGTTGGGGGACGGCGACCCTCGGATCCCGCTTCTCATGGGTCCTGTTCGTCCCATGCGTCCCATAACATCCTCGCGAGCCCGGGGCCGAAGTTTGTGGCAGGTTTGTCACCGATCGATTGGAACGACCGTGCAGGTGCCATGTACCTTGTGATTTCCGGGGAGGCGATTTGGTGGTGATTTCGCTCCCTGACGGTCGCGGCTCGGCGGGGGTTGCAGGGACTGTTGGTCTCTCGCAAAGGCGCAAAGACGCAAAGGAAAGACAGAAGGTTCAAATTTCCAACATTTCCAGATTTGCGCCTTGGCGCCTTTGCGTGCGGTAGGAGTTGCTGCAGCAGGATGCCCGCCAGCGCGTCTGCAAGAAATCCGATAGACGATCTCACGTGTCCTTAACACCGTTTCGTCATCCCACCTTCGCCCTCCCGGCCGCATCCGCATAGTCGCCTTTCGCTCTGCGAAAGGAACGCCGTGGAAACCCTTTCGCAGAGCGAAAGGCGACAAAGTGACCGCCACTGGCATTTCGCCTCCGCTCCGCCCCCAATCACCTCACGGGCGCGTTGCGGTAGTCCAGCGGTGGTTTTTGTCCGGGCTGCATGAGCGATTCCCAGGGGCGTCCCTTCGTTCGCGTCCGCAGTTCTGCCGCTGCCTGGTCCAGCGTCTCCTGATTGCGAAACAAATCCAGGGCGGTCAACGCAAGCGTTTCTGCAGCGAGATTCATGCCGTACTCACCAATCTTCGTTCCTCCGGCTGCAACGGCCTGCCACGAATGGGCTGGTGTGCCAGGCACCCAGCAGGCAGTCGTGAAGCCCGTGACAGGCACCACCCACGAAACATCGCCCACGTCGGTTGAGCCTTTTCCGATGGTGCCGTCCGCATTCTCTACTCGGCTCAGCACTTCCAGTGGTTCCGGGGAATCCAGATGCTGCTGCAGTCGAGCAGCAAACTGCAGATCGGCCTCTTCGTACTCGATCCGATTTCGCTGTGAAAGCCTTCGCCGCACAACTTCGGACAGCGTTGTGTTTGGCAGAATCTCCCGGATGCCACCTTCATATCGAACGGTCAGTTTCGTATCTGTGGCCAGAGCGCCTGCCTGCGCACACTTCTCCAGCCGTTCGTAAAGTGGTTTCAGAAATCTCGCTTCCGGATGGCGAATGTAGAAGTACATCTCAGCGAACGCCGGTACGACATTTGGCGCTTCTCCACCACTGGTGATCACGTGATGAATCCGCGTCTCCTCCGGCGTGTGTTCGCGAAGCAGTTCTGAGGCATGTGCGGTCAGTTCCACAGCATCCAGTGCTGATCTCCCCAGTTCCGGGCTCCCGGCCGCGTGCGCCGTTTTACCCTCGAAGCGAAATTTCACGGCGATTCGTGCCAGCGATGACCGATCGCCAACCGAAGTACGCGATGACGGGTGCCAGTGAAGCACTGCATCAACGTCCCGAAAGAGCCCCGCCTGAACCAGAAACACCTTGCCCGAACCGCCCTCTTCCGCCGGACAGCCGTAAAATCTGACGGTTCCCCGAAGCGTCCCTGCCCGAATCTGCTCAGCGACCGCAATTGCCGCTGACAATGATGCCGTACCAAACAGGTGATGCCCGCATCCATGCCCCCAGTTGTGCTGGTCCTCGCGGTTCAAAGGCTCCGGTTCGGCCTGCTGCGATAAGCCCGGCAGAGCATCGTATTCACCAAGAATCCCGATCACCGGTCGCCCTTCGCCAAACTCCGCCACAAACGCTGTCGGCATCCCGGCCATACCTCGCTGAACACGCATACCCGCCTGCTCGGCCCGATCCGCCAGCAACCCCGCCGAGACCACTTCCTGATAGCCCGGTTCTGCCGCACGCCAGATCTTCAGAGCCAGTTCCCAGCTCTCGGCGCGGCGGCCCGCTACGGACTCCAGCACCGCAGTTTCAGACGCAGCAGCTTCGCTGTTTCCGGACGCTGCGGCCGCTGACTGATCCTGTCCGCTCACACTCGCCAGCCCTACACACCCCACAGCAAGACTCAGCAGCCAGCAGCGAAGATGACCTTGAAGAACAGCCGACAACCGGGTTGAAGAACGCATCGATCCATTTCCTTCCAGTGAATTATTCGTCGATTCAATCACGCATGGCTGTTTCATCAAGAGGCTTTCGGACTGCCATGCTCCAGCAGCGTCTGCAGATGCACACCGGCACACTCCGCCAGTCGCACGACGTTGTAGCCTCCCTCGAGCACACTCACGATTCGCCCATTGGCATGCACATCCGCGACATCCTGAACCAGCTTTGTCAATTCGATGAAATCTTCGGTTTCCAGTCCCAGTGATCCCACCGGGTCCTCGGCATGGGCGTCGAACCCGGCACTGATGACCACAAGTTCCGGCTGCATTCGATCGGCCGCCACCGACAACAACGCCTCAAAACTCTTCAGAAACTCCCGTCGCGATGTGCCAAATTCCACCGGAAGATTAAAGGTGGTTCCAAGCCCATCACCGCTGCCGGTTTCCTGGCGCCGCCCCGTACCCGGGTAAAAGGGAAAACGATGCGAAGAAAACACTCCAACCTGCGAATCTTCGTAGAAAATATCCTGTGTGCCGTTGCCGTGGTGCACGTCCCAGTCAACGACCAGAACTCGATTGAGCCCAAATCTCTGAATGGCGGCTCGGGCCGCCACGGCCGCATTTCCAAGCAGACAGAAACCCATCGGCGCGGCTGCCAGAGCGTGATGACCGGAAGGACGCACCAGAAAGAAGGCACTGCGATCGTCTCCGGCAACCACGCGCCGCACAGCCTCGATCGCCGTACCGGCCGCCAGCGAGGCTGCTTCCGCGGAACCTGCGCTGAGCACCGTATCCGCCTCAATTCGGCCCCCGCCGGCCTCCGCAAACGCTCTCAGTTCCTGCAGGTAGTCGCCGTCATGCACAGCCAGCAAATCCGCGTCGTCCGCCGTCACCACAGGACTCCGAACAGCACGCTCGAAAAGTCCCGTCGCCGCAAAATGTCGCTCGATCGATAGCAGCCGCTCCGGGCATTCCGGATGACTGCCCGTCTGGTGCTGCAGAAAGCGATGGTCATAAAAAATCAGCGTCATCTCTCAGTTTCCGTCGAATTCGGAGGTGCAGTCGTCCGTGAATCGCGTATTCTGCGGTATTCTTTCTTTCTGCCACGTGTTTGCAAAGTCAACCCACGCCCGATTCCGGGGATGCGTCCATGCTGCGGTGTCTGATTCTGTGTGCGGCTCAACTCTGTCTGCTTTGCTGTCTTCCCACCACAGTCACTGCTGCCGACGAAAATCGCGATCAGGGTCTGCGCGACGAAGCCGCCATGCTCTGCGCATCCCAGCCCGATCCCGCCACCTGCGTCCGACTCATCATGATCGACCTCGAATTGTCCACAGACCTCTCAGACGCCAGCCGAAACACCTGCCGCAGCATCCTCAAAACTCTTGCACTCTCCGCAGACGATAACGCCCTCCAGCACGTGCGGTCCGTGTTCGAAAACGAGCCGGAACGACGCGGGATGGCTGCCTGGGCTGTCAGTCAGGCGGCTCTTCAGCACCCCACCGAACTTCAGGACTGGAGACTCATGGTCCGGTCACTCCCAGTCATCCGCTCAGACGACGCCATTTCCGTCCTGCAGGCGCTCAAACGCTACCGTATCAGGGCGAATAAATCCCAGTGGGTCCGCCAGGTCATTCTCATCGGTCTCCGCTTGCCCCCGGATGCCCATCAGCACGCCACCGCTCTCCTGAAACACTGGACCACTCAGCCAACCGCCGCAGCTGATTCCTGGTCGCTCGAACAATACCAGCAATGGTTCATTCAGGAGTACCCCGATTCTGCTCCGCCTTCACTCCCCGTGGACCCGCCAGGGCGGAAGTGGACAATGGCTGCACTGCTCCCGGAAGTGCTCAACCAGCACCCCTCCGCACAACAGATCCGCGACGGCGCAGCCATCTATGACAAAGCCGGCTGCCGCAAATGCCACCAAAGAAGTTCCCCAGGCCCCCTGCCCGGTCCGGACCTGACTTCTCTCGGCTGGCGCCGACAAAAGGAGGAAATCCTGCAGTCACTGCTGTACCCGTCCCAGGAACTGCATGAGGAATATCCTGTGGTCACCGTGCAGCTGGCAGATGGCACCCAGTTTTCGGGGCTGCTGCAGGCTGCCCCCAACGATCAACTTGGAATCATCAGCAATTCCGGAGAACGGCGGCAGTTTCCACGCAAAGACGTGGAAGCCATTCGCAACCAACCTGTGTCGAATATGCCGGAAGGAACAATTGAAATGCTCACACAGGAAGAAATTCTGGCACTGATTGCCTATCTGACGTCCGTCGATGGCATTCCCCGGCCCCATTCTGATGAAGAATAGCAGGAATTCCACCCGTTTCCTGTCATCCCAAAACCGCCAAAACGCCAAAAACGCACGATTTCACTCAGCGAACTTTGGACAGAATCGCAGACGTGCCTAGAACAGATAATCCGGCGACGGTTTTTTTGGAGGCACGATTTCGTCGGAAGTTTCGGTCAGGCTTTGTGGGTGACGATTGTGAGCCAGTTCTTTTCGCCAAGAGAAGTTGCGGTTGCGATCGGAGTCAGCGAATCCTCGCTCAAGCGATGGGTTGACAGGGGGCTGATTCAAGCTTCAAAAACAGGCGGCGGCCATCGTCGCCTGGCTCTCGATTCGGTGTTGCGATACATTCGTGAAGAGCGAATGGCGATGGCACACCCCGAGGTCCTTGGTTTGCCCCCCGGGACCGGCACGCAGACGCCTTCCGAGGCTGCTGCTCGGCCGGATTTCCTGAGGGCCATGAGCAGCGGAGACGAATCCGCTTCCCGACGAATTATCCTCGATCTGTTCCTTGCCGGAGTCCACGTTTCCCGAATTTTCGACCAGGTGATCGCTCCGGTCTTCCACGAGATCGGCGAACTCTGGAGATGCGGCCAAATCGAGGTCTATCAGGAACGTCGCGCCTGCGAAACCTGTAATCGCGTCCTGCATGAACTTCGCCGTGCTGTGGGAATGGGGCCGGAGGATGGCCCGCTGGCCCTTGGTGCCACTCTCGATGGTGACCCGTACACCCTTGCCGTCAACATGGCCGAACTCGTGCTTCGGGATTGCGGCTGGAGAGCCGTTTCCCTCGGACACATGCTTCCCATGGAAACGCTCCGGCGGGCAATCGAGGTCGATCGACCCACACTCATGTGGGTCAGCGTGTCCTCGATTCGTGATCCGGACAAATTCATCGCAGGCTTTAACATGCTCTACGATACCGCTTCTGCCGGCGACTGCGCTCTGGTTGCCGGCGGCCAGGGTCTGACCGCCGACATTCGCCAGATGATCCGCTACACGACCTTCTGCGACACGTTCCAGCACCTCGAAGCCATCTCCACTACGGTGCTGCGACGCCCGTCACGTGCCGAACAACGGCCCTAATCACTGCTACTTCCTCGTGGTGATCAACTCTTCGCCAATCAGTGGCTCGCTCAGAGATGCACTTGCTACGCGAAGGCGAAGACGGTGACTGCCTGATTTAGTGCACTTCAATCGAAGCTCATAGACAGCGGTGTCTCCGGCTGCGATCCCGGGAAGCGAGCGGAACACAAGGACCCCGTTTTCAGCGATGTACTCGCTTGGACCGCTCACATCCTTCAATTCAAGGCCTGCCGGCAGTTCGCAGGAAATACCAACTCCCCGGGCCACTTCGCTCCCGGAGTTGGCGATGCGAAGCTGCAGACGGCACTCGTCTCCCATCGCTACGGGCTGCTCGCTGCCGACGACGTTCATTTCCAGCACTGCCGTACCTTCCACAGACATGCTGTGTTCACACATTGTCACCTTTCCGTGCTCAGATAACGCACCAGCCTGATGCATGACCTTTCCGGTTCGCACGGCTTTCATCGTGACCTGAAACTCACTCGTCTCCTCTGGTTTCAGCGTCCCCACAAACCACTCGACAGATTTTTCCGCTTTGGAAAAACGTCCGCCGCGGTTCGCAGCCACAAACTCAAAACCTTCAGGCACCCGGTAACGAGCGCGCACGTTGACGGACGGGACATTTCCGGAATTTGAAATCTGCAGCCGGTAATCACTGCTCCGCCCCGTCATTTCCTGCTCGGGGCCTTCGATGGACACCAGCAGATTGGGTTCGGAAACGGTCATCTCAGCAGTCGCCGTATCGGCCAGACCACCCTCAGCTTCAGCACGCACGCTGATTTCAAATTCACCACCGCGGATCGAAGCCAGATTCAATTGAGCCTGCCGGGATTCACCTGGGTTCAGCGTCCCGATCTCAATCTGCAGCGTGTCACCAGACTTGTGTTCCAGACCTTCAGGAATCTTAGCCCGAATAACGACATTCTCAGCCGTGCCCGTTCCGGGATTGCTCACGCGCATCAAAAAGCCCGTCGACTGGCCAACCTCCGCCGCTCCCGGACCCTCAAGTGCCAGTTCCAGCTTCGGTTCAAGGATGCTGAAGGCGAAACCAGTTGCTCCAGTGATCTGCACGGCAGCATTCATTCTGACGTTCCCCGGCTGTCGGGGCGTAAAGCGGAACAGGATGCTGCGGGACTCACCAGACTTCAGCTCTCCAAGTGTCCACCTCATCAGTGGCTCACGCGACTGAGGTGCTGGAGTGATTTCAGCAAATTCACACTCCACAGGGACAGTCACTTCCGCAACAACACCTGCAACGGTGGAGCGACCACCATTTCGGATCTGCAGTTCAAGAGTTGTCTCGCGCCCCGCATTGAACTCGCCGTGAGAAATCCACTCCATCGTGACAGTGGGTGACTGGCTGCCTTCAGGGGCCTGCGCCAGCATGAGCGGAATCGCAGTTTCCGCCTGAACAGGCAGTTCTGGCACAGAATCCAACTCGGCTTCAAAAGGGTTCACGGCAGGTTCCGCGTCAGCACCTGACTGCGGGGCCCGCGGCTGCCGAACAACCGTCCGCCCGGCGGTGACCCGTGTACGCTCAGTGACGGCAGACCGAGGTTTCTCGCTGCTCTCAAGGTATGCCTCGAACTCCTCGCCGCCCCGATCCAGATAACCAGCGGGAGTGACGGTGTTCGTCCGGCGACCCTGCTCTTCCGCGTGAACTGCTCGCGAAACCGCAACCGGCTGCTTCGCTGGAGACACAGCGGCCGGTTCCGGACTACGCAGTGCCAGCCGAGTTTTCGGAGCTGCCGGCGCCTTATCCAACGGTGTCTTCTCTGCCAGTGTCTTTTGGGCCGAGGGGCTCTTCTGAGCCTCGCTCATGTCCGGCTGAGTCTTCACCGTTTCCTTCGACCGGGCAGGGAAATAGGCAGTCGGTGTTTTTCTCGGTACCACCGTCACCGCTGCTGATCTCTTGCCAGCCCCCGGTGCTGCAGCCCGATCCTGAGCACTGAGAGATGCGGTCGCCACAATCAGAATTGCCGCTGTTTTCAACGTCTGCTTGAACATGTTGCCTGCTCCAGGTTTCTGACCGACTGGTCCCCCCAGCTGATTTCCGCCCCCTGTCCAAAGTCTGGAAGAAGAGGGCCGGTCGTGAGGCACCCACATACGCGGCACCCTGTCGGTAAAATCGACCCTGCGGGCAAGCCCTCTTGAATCGATCCGGTAAAATACAACGACTCTTCGGATTATGACGGATATCCGGATCGGCGGTTGGGCGGAAGCCCCCGGCGGCGTTTCGCACCGAAGGAGCGCGCGCTGGCAAGGGCGGTGGTGGGGCGCTGGCAAGGGCCTTCGGCCCGCAGGCTGCCGCCAGGCGGC
>JBJTOP010000250.1:0-6147 GCA_046074645.1 Planctomycetaceae bacterium
TGGGCGAGGCCAAGGCCTTCAAGTCCGGACGTGAATTTGCCGCCTGGTTGGGATTGGTCCCCCGGCAAACCGGATCGGGTGGGAAGATCACATTGCATGGCATCAGCAAGCGCGGCGACACCTACCTGAGAACCTTGCTGATTCATGGCGCACGGGTGGTGCATCGCCACCACGCGCAAACCAACCCTTGGCTCAAACAGATGGGTGAGCGACGACCGACCAATGTCGTGATTGTCGCCCTGGCCAACAAGATGGCCCGGCAGATTTGGGCGGTACTGGCGAAGGGCCAAGCCTTTCAGCCAGGACACATCAGTGTCAGGCCGGCCTAGCCGATCTAACGAAACATCAACCCACTCTGGAGATGACGTTAAAAGTTTGCGCAGGCAAATAGTGTGATGACGGAAGGGTAAGACCCTGACTCGCCAAACCTGAGGGGCTGGGTGAGCCTTCAAGCTCGCTAGGAGAATGAGGCGTGAGTCAGCGGATTTCATCGGGGTCCGCAGCCGACACAATCGCTGCAACAAGGCCGGATAGAGAGCTGCATCCTACCTGCTCGTCAAAACATGAGCCATCGACTATGTCAACGCACACGGCACCAGCACACCACAGGGGGATATCGCAGAGTCGAATGCGATTCGTGCCGTCTTTGGCCGACACGCAGATGCCCTCGCCGTGTCCAGCACCAAAAGTCAGATCGGACACCTGCTGGGTGCATCCGGCGGAGTGGAATCGGTTTTCTGCGTCAAGGCCATCACAGAGCAGACGGCACCGCCAACGATCAACCTCGATCAGCCGGATGAACAGTGCGACCTTGATTACGTGCCCTGGGAACCTCGACAAATGACCATTCGCGGTGTGCTGAAAAACAGCTTCGGTTTCGGCGGGCACAACGCCTGCCTCGTATTCCGAAAATACTCCGGCTGACCACCACCGGCCAGCCGGAGAACCCGAAACTTCAGACCTTCGGCTCCCAGCCCGCCCGGTACTCACGCGACCACAGCCCCATCGCTCCGGCGTTGTCCACCACCTGACCATTTGCAGGATCGCAGCGAAGTGCATCACCGGTCCGCTGAGCGATGTTGCCGAGGTGACACAGGAGTGTGGATTTGTGGCCCTGTTCGATTTCTGAATTCAGAAGCATGGGGTCTTCGCGGCGAATGGCGTCAATGAAGTTTTCAGCGTGCGCCTTCATGCCGTCGCTTCCATCCTTTCGCGCCGTCTCTTTGCCTTTGGCGTCCAGAATGACATAGCCGGAGTCATTCAGCTTCATCGCCCCGTTCTCTCCGTGGAAGCTGACACCAAATCCTGTGCCGTCCATCCCGTGACGATTGCAGCTGAGACATTCCCACGTGATCTGACGACGATCCGGAAACTCGAAGGAGACGACATGCGTATCAGCAGTTTCCTGGTCGTCCTCAAACGCGTATCGGCCACCTGATGAAACAACCCGCGTGGGGTAATCAACATCAAGGCCCCAGCGGGAAAGGTCGATGGAGTGAATGCCGTTGTTGCCAAGTTCGCCGTTGCCGAAGTGCCATACCCAGTGCCAGTTGTAATGCAGGCGATTGGATGTGAACGGCAGGTCCGGAGCCGGCCCCTGCCAAAGTTCATAATCAATGTGCCCGGGCACTGGAGCGGGTGTGCCAGTGCCAATGGTGCCGCGAGTGGCCGCGTACCAGCTGCGGCTGTAGTAGACACGACCGATCGCCCCGGTGTGCAGCAGCTGCATGGCTTCGCGAATCGTCGGACTGCTGCGACGCTGATTGCCCATCTGCACACAACGCTTGTGCTTGCGGGCTGCTTCGACAAGCAGTTCGCCTTCGCGAGGATTGTGACTGCACGGCTTTTCGACGTAGCAGTGTTTACCGGCGGAACAGGCCAGAATCCCGGCAGGGGCGTGCCAGTGATTCGGAGCGGCGCAGAGCAGGGCGTCAACGCCAGGATCATCCAGTATTTTTCGGAAATCCGTGACGGCCTGAACCGGCTGCTGCAGCTTCATCGACATCGATTCCTGAAGCGCTTTCACACGATTGCTGTCGATATCACACACGTATCGCAGTTCGACCCCAGGAAGACTGCCAAAGACAGACGCCAGCGCAGCCCCACGACTGGCGCCCATCACCCCCACGACCACAGGGCGATCCGACTTTTTCGTCTCGTCTGCCGACACGCTGCCAGACAGCATCGCTGCTGTTGCGGTCAGGGATGCGGTTGTCGTTGAACTGAGAAACCCGCGGCGCCCCGTAGGATTTGATGTCAACACGTCAGTGTCCTCTGTTTGAAGCCGGCTCCCGGAAAACAATTTCCCGGGCAGGTCTCGAAGAGTGTATCGCACCCGCGACGATGTTGCCAACTTCAGAGCCCCAGCCGAATGCCAAAGATCCCGTATCGCGGCGTTTTATGGCACGCAGGCTGCAGTGGCGATCGGCATGGCGTCAGACACCCCCGAACACAGAGTTGCTGCTGTCGATGGTGCAGCCTCGCAGTCAACGAAAACAAAACGAGTCGCGGAGGATCATGCTGTGCAGCTCAATCGTGTGGGAGTCTGGGTGGACCATCGCTCTGCATTCGTTATCAGTCCCGGTTCCGATGGAGCCGGAGAGGTGGCGGTGTTTGAGTCGGGAGCGGAGCGGCAGTCTCGACGGGCCAGCGATTGGGAGAGCGGGCCGTATGAGCCACTGCAGCAGCAGGCAGATAATGTCCAGCAACGAAAATACTCTGCAGAGCTCAGCCAGTACTATGATCGAGTCATCGAGGGAATCGGAGAAGTTGAGGAACTGCTGATTTTTGGGCCCGGCGAGGCCCCAGGGGAACTGTGCAGTCGTTTGCCCCGGCACGATTTCGAGGGTGTCCGAGTTGCGGTCGAGCGGGCTGACCAGATGACTCAGGACCAGATGACAGCACATGTGCGGCGGGCGAAACTGTGACGATTTGCCGGATGGGGGAGTGCCTCGACTGTGGACTGGCGGCCCGTGCTGGCAACGCTGCAGCAATCTGTTGGCACATCGGCCCGCCGCGCGGTATCATTCACCATCGCAGCCGCGTCGCTGCAACTCCCACGACTACTCCTCCGGCTGCTGTGCATGAAAAGACTGTTAAAATATCTGATTGTGCTCGTGCTGCTCGGGGTACCCATCTATTTCGGTGGTGGCTGGGTCCAGCGGTGGATGGCGGAACGAAACAAGCCGCGATTCCGCACCGCAAAGCTTGAAATGGGTGATCTGCGTCTGTCCGTTAATGCCTCCGGCGAAGTCAACCCCGTGCTCAGGGTGAAAGTGGGAAGTTTCGTTTCCGGCCCCATCCAGAAACTCCACGTGGACTTCAACACCGAAGTTACAACCGGCCAGCTGCTGGCCGAAATTGATCCCCGAATCTACGACGCCGCCGTCGCTCGGGACGAAGCCGCCCTGACAACCCGCCGTGCCGATGTCGATCGTGTCAAGGCCGAACTGCAGCGCGCCGTCAACGACGAAAACCGATCGCTCGCTCTCAAAAAAGAAAACCCCGACTTCATCTCGCAGGCCGAGCTGGATCAGTTTCGCTTCGCCCGACTGGCACTCGAAGCACAACTGCAGGTGGCAGAAGCAGGTGTCAATCAGGCGCTTGCCAACCTCGAAAACTCCCGTGCAAACGTCGGCTACACGCGAATCACAGCACCGGTGGACGGAGTCGTCATCGACCGCCTGATCGACCCCGGACAGACACTGGCAGCCCAGTTCCAAACTCCGGAAATGTTCGTCATCGCCCCGCAGATGCGCGAAAAAATGCACATCCAGGCCGCCGTCGATGAAGCCGATATCGGATTGATCCGGGCCGCAAAGGAATCACAACAACCCATCTTCTTTTCCGTAGACGCCTACCCTGACGAAGTATTTACGCAAGGTGTGATTGAACAAATCCGCATTTCACCAACGGTCAATCAGAATGTCGTCACCTACCCCGTGATTGTCGCCACGCCAAATGCCGACCTGAAACTGCTCCCCGGGATGACCGCCAATCTGACATTCCAGGTGTCGGAACTCAAAAACGTACTTAAAATTCCTAACGAGGCACTGCGGTTCAACCCGGAAAAGGCCCAGGTGCGGGATGCAGATCAAAAGTATCTGGAACTGACTGTCACTTCATCAAACGACGAAGATGCCGCCACCTCCGCACTGTCCCCGCCGGTCGATGAAAATATCGCCGCAGCAAAAGCCGCCGCGCGACGCATCGTCTGGCTGCGCGAAACCGCAGCCGAAGCTGCTGCGGCCGCCGGATCACCAGTGCCGCCCGCTGCAGACGCTGCAGACCCGGCAGCCAGCGAAACTCAGTGGTCCGGACGATTGAAAGCCGTCGAAGTCTTTGTCGGAGACAGCGACTACCGCTTCACACAGGTCGTCAGGAGCAGTCTGACGGCAGGTGATGAAGTTGTGACAGGAATCAAGCCGGCGGGGGCACCATGAGTTTTCTGCTGACAGTCTCCGTCGCTATTCGCGCTCTGCTTCGCAACAAAATGCGGGCCTCACTCACGGTCCTCGGCATCGTGATCGGAATCGCGGCCGTGACCACCATGGTCTCCGTCGGAACAAGCGCAGGACAGCTGCTGCAGAATCAACTGCAGTCAATCGGTTCCAACTTCATTGTGGTACAGCCCCGCTTTGAACGGCGACGAGGTGCTCAGTCGGGAAGCACAAACACGCTCACCGACGAGGATGCTCACGCCATCGGACGCGAATGCTCCTCCGTACTCGCCTACTCGCCACTCGTATTCGCTGCCCGTCCGGTCGTTCGCGGCAACACCAACATGCAGCCAAAGGAAATGTGGGGGGTGGGGGTGGACTACCTGAGAGTCCGCACATGGGATATCGAGGCGGGAGGATTCTTCACCGAACGGGATGAACGAGCCGGAAACTGCGTTTGCGTGGTTGGCTATACCATTGTCAGAGAACTGTTCCCCGCAGATAACCCGCTCGGTCAGCAACTGCGAATTGGAAATATTCCGTTCACAGTCGTAGGTGTGCTCGGCCGTAAAGGTGCCTCCATCACCGGAGATGACCAGGATAATGTGATCCTGCTTCCGTGGACGACCGTCAAAAAACGCCTGCAGGGTTCCACCTTTAATGATGTGGCTGCAATTCTGGTGGGGGCGAAGGCCCCCGAGCTGATTGATTCGGCAAAAGGGGAAATCCAGCAGCTGCTCAGAGATCGTCATCGGATTGCTACCGGACAGAAGGCGGATTTCGAGGTGGTCACCAGTGCTCAGCTGTCCGAGCTGTTTGGGACGATTACGGGCATGATGACAGCGCTGCTGGCGTCCATCGCCGGCATTTCGCTGCTTGTTGGTGGCGTCGGGATCATGAATATCATGCTGGTTTCGGTCACCGAAAGAACTCGGGAAATCGGGATTCGTATGGCAGTCGGGGCACGGGGTCGGGATATCCTGGTACAGTTTCTGATTGAATCGGTGGTCCTGAGCTGTTTTGGCGGGGCCATCGGACTGGCACTCGGAATCGGAGCATCAGTGGGAATCACAACACTGATCAATTCCATCAGCCCAGGCGCCGACTGGCCTGTGGTGGTGTCCATTCCCGCTGGTGTTGTGGCGATGGTCTTTGCTGCTGTCGTGGGTTTGGTGTTTGGCCTGTATCCGGCATGGCGTGCCAGCTGTCTGGATCCGATCGACGCGCTCCGCTACGAATAGCCGTTTGGGGCGGTTAAACACCCTGGCAGCATTCTCCGAGGAATTGGGGTTGACAGGATTCCGCAGAATTGTCCTGACAAACTGACTCACGGGCTTCTGAGTCACTGGTGATGGGGTGTTGTGTTTTTCGAATGCAGTCTTTTTGCTGGTTTGCCGGGCGGCAATTCCACTTCGCGGCCGGCCTGACTGATGCAGTTGTTGCGGGCAATTCGCCGGGCAGTTTGAGCAGGAAAGGCAAACGTCTTAAAGTCGGTTCCTCGAAAACGACGAAAGTTAATGTGGCGATTGTGAACCTGTTGTGGCGGTTACTGCGGTTATGCCGCAGAAACTGCGGGGAGGCCAGGAAGCACAATGGGCTGAATCGCCGGGGGGCCTGTTCAGCGGTGGCTGTAACGGAAGGGATGTCCGGATAAAGCTACCGGTCCAGAAATGGACCATGCTGAACTGTGCTCAAAGTGCCTTGTACA
>JBJTOP010000251.1:0-14642 GCA_046074645.1 Planctomycetaceae bacterium
TCGGTGAAGGGAAGTTCATAACGAACCCGCCCCAGCGAACGCCGATCTGGCCGTGAGCCGCGCTGAGCCCTTCGACAGCAAACTCCCACGACTGGCCGTCAGCCAGATAGAGCTGTGTTGAGGGGTCGATAAGCGACCAGCCTGAGGTGTCGCTGGGTCTCGGACGCTTGTAGATGCGAAGCGCCGAAGTGTCGTACTGCAGCTGGAACCATTCGGGGCCGCTGTCGAAGATCAAGTCATGTGTGGGCTCGAGATATGATTTCAGCCAGAGCCTCATGACGTCGTTTTCTTCGTTCAGAAACGCGCGGCTTGATGTGTCGTACCAGACATGGTCCGGGATGTCGCGGCCGTTGTCGTAGTCATTGTTCACCCTCAGCATAGCGCCCGGACGGTCCTCCGCCGGGCTTTGCAGCAGTGAGCCTTTGGCATGCATGGATTCCATCCGCAGATCTGCCGTCGCGTCCTTGATCCCGACCTCGGAATGCCACAGGTTGCCCGGCCGCGAACTGCCATCGGCCGACTTCACCAACTCCATCACCATCCGCTCGGGTTCCTCCCAGTCCCCGTCCATCAGTGTCGTGAGAACAATCGGAACTGTCTTCACGCCGGCCGGAATGGTCACACTGGCGTAGAGCGAATCGCCGTTCCGCCAGGGGTTGATCGGCCGCCCTTCGGTGCTGAGCCGATAGTCTGTCTGATGGGTGGCCGTGCCCGAAAGTTTCAGCTGAGCGGTTACGGTGCGTTGCGGTGAGAACCCGACGCGGCGAATGTACCACTCTACTTCATCAAGTTTCGAAACCCGGTAAGGGCCTTCGAGTGCGTCAGCGTCGATACAGAACAGCTCCAGCTCTTCCTCGGGCAGATTGCCGGGTCCACCGCCAACGCTGCTGCCTCCCGTACTTCCGCCGCCGTCGGTCCCTGTGCCGCACACACCAAAGCCGCCGCCGTAGCCGCCACCCACATCTACGCCAGGATCACCTTCCGGCTTACCATCCGGATCGCCGGGACCGAAATTGCCGCCGGTGGAGAACGGGGGAAACAACGTCGGCGAACGCTGTCCGCCGAGCGGATCCATGAGGCCACCCCAGACCGCGCCCGCTCCTTCGTCGTACAGGTCTTCGGTGGGAACGAACGGCGATGTTCGCGCTCCACCGGGATCGGCTGACAGACTGACGGAGGACATCAGCAGTCGGGATTCAAGCGTCTGCAGCTCGTGTGTCTGACTCGGCTGCTTTTGCCAGACCGACGAACGGCGTTTCGGACCGAAGAAACCAAGACCGGAAAAGAACGATTTCACCCATGAAGAATTCAACATAGCGCACCTGTGGAGTGGTAAAAGGAAACAAAACCAGGGTGAAATTAAAGTAACCACCTAACATAAAAATTAGAAAGCCCCCTTTCGATTTTTTGGGCTCGAAATTGCGATTGGGTAGTTTGAGGGAGTGTTTTTTGCGGTTGAAGGTGATGGGTGAGTTTGTTGCGTTTTGGACTCAATTTGTTGAACCTGTTGCCTTTTCGCATCCTTATTCAAAGATTCTCTGTGGGGTTTTCCACTGCTTTTCGGCGAATTCCCTACTCAATGTGCACATTTGCACTCCGGGGATTCCCGGGTTTATGCTTCCCAACACGTCCAAACCCGCAATTTCGGAACTCCCATCATGGCTCGCTGCGAACAAGGCTACCTCTGCGACGTCTGTGGTCACGAGGTGGAATCCATCCGTGACAGCGACCTGTATCTCCGATTCGTGATCGGCGAACTCCCTTCACGGCATCTGCTTGCTGCACCCGAACGACACCTGCGCTGCAACCCCGTCAATGCTCAGTTCATCGCATCCCCCGACTTCACACCCGTTGTGGTCGAGGGGGATTTTGATCGTCGACTGTTTGATGCCGACTTCGTGCAACAGCGCACCCAGCTTGTGACTCGTGGCTGGCTGCGACTTCAGGAACTGGCTGAACATGCTCAGACTGTCCCGCTCCCGGACTACCCGCTGCTCGAATTTCGCGGCCGCTGACGACGGGGGCTGCGATAGTCGTCTTTCGCTCGGCGAAAGCACAGCATTGGAAGTCCTTTCGCGGAGCGAAACTCGACACTGCTGGACGTTAATGGCTGGCTTTGATTTCAGCACCTGAATCCTGGACAGGTGGTCCCCACCTGGTTACTCTTGGCTGGACAAGCACACAACCACGGGATTTCCAACGGACAGGGGGGCTGCAGGATGCGACATGCGATTGTGGCGTTTTTTCTGGCTTCCGGATGTCTGGGCTTGTCCTGGGGCACCGGGGCAACTGGGAGCCTGGTAAGCGGGACATCTCTGTTCCCGGCAACAGTCGATGTCATTTCCCCTGAAGATCTGCTGCCGGCCGCCAGTTTTCTGGCTGTGCGGTACGATGGTTCCGCTGCCCATGCTCCGCAGATACAAAAAACGGCCGACTGGCGTGCTCTGGAAGACACTCGGCTGATGGATCGCGTGCTGGACATTGTGCAGATGTTTGCGACATCTGCAGGACCGCAATACGGCGCACCTGCTCGAAAAATCCTTGATCACGTGCGCCGCAGCGGGCTCACGGCCGCGGTGGGCTTCAACGGTGATGCATCCGGGCCGTTTCCGGTTGCCGGTCTGGTGCTGCATCAGGGCGGCAGCTTTGCGCCACTTTTCGCTTCTCTGCTGAACAGCACTCCACCGGGTTCGCCTGGCACACTGCAGGCCCGGGAACTTCTGGCTGGGCGGAAAGGTTACCTTCTGGAAACTGGCATTGGACTTTCGGTGACGTGGTGGGCGGAGGACGGACATCTGGCGATCGGACTCGGGGACGGTTCCTCGGAATGGATGCTTGCTTCCCTCGCGGGCGACCTTGAATCGCTCGACACAAACCCGACGTGGCAGCAGCTGCGGAGGGCGGCCGGCTATGAAGTCACCAGCTTCGGCTGGTTCGATGTGAATGGTCTGGTGAAGCGTTTCGAGTCCGTGCAGCTGCCGCAGTTCGAGTCGGGGGTTTCCGTGACAGTGCAGCAACTGCTTCAACGACTCGGGCTGACAGGACTCGAAAACATCACGATCCAGACGGGCTTTCAGGGCGAGGTCACGTGGCAGGAGACGAGCTTCAATGGCAGGCCGGCCCCGGGACTGCTCCAACGGTATTTCCGGCCAGCCATTCTGAAGCTGGACGAACTGCCACCGCTCCCTGAGAACGTCACTGGCTTCTCAGCAGCGAAGCTGGACGTAGCGGGCCTGATGGATGAACTGGTTCGCACGGGGGTGAGTCTGGAGCGGCTGACCGGGGTTGAGATGTTTCAGGGCGCGACCTCGGTGAGGGTCGTGGAGTCATTAGTCAGCGGCTATACACTTCGTCAGTTTCTCAGCGGGCTTGGGGATGTCTGGTGTGAGTACAACGATCCGCAGCCGTTGGTGGTTCCCGTAGGATATTCGCCTGTGTTTGCGGTGAGTGTGCGGGATCAGCAGTCGGTGGCGGCCGGCCTGTTTCGGCTTGAAGGGGCCTTGCAGCCTCTGCTGTCGGGCACCAGTCAGGTCCGGCTGGCAAGTTCGCAAAAGGACGACCGCAGATACTGGACTCTGCCTATTGAAGGCATCCCTGTGGTCCCGACGCTGATGCTGACAGAGAAGTGGCTGACGTTTGCCGTGAATTCTGCGGCTCTTGAAAGCTTTGCATCGCGCTCAGCGGGCAGTCAGGGGCGATGGGCGCCCAGTGAACAGGTTCAGGCTGCGTTTCGGGAAATGCCGCAGGAGTATGGTTCTGTGCGTGTCTCTGACCCTGCTCCCACCTACAGGCAGTTGTTTACAGTGCTGCCAGCGGCGACGCTGGTGTTGAATTCGCAGGTGCTTCCGAATCTGAGTCCCGGGCTGAAACTCCCTTTTGGTCCGGAAGATATGCCCGATGCGGATGCGGTGGTTGAGCCGATGTTCCCCAATGTTTCGGTTGGGTATGCCACGGAGAGTGGCTATGCATGGAAGACGAGGCAGAGCGTTCCGGGAACTCCGGCGGGGAATATTTCAGCAGCGTCCGTTGTGCCGGTTCTGGTGGCTTTGACCCTGCCTGCGATCCAGCAGGCGCGTGAGGCCGCTCGCAGAACACAGTCCAAAAACAATCTGAAGTGGCTGGGTTTGGCAATGCACAACTACCACGACGTTTGGAACCATTTCCCAACAGGGACGCTGGAACAACAGGATTTGCCGGTGGAGGAGCGTTTGAGCTGGGCTTACAGCCTGCTGCCTTTTCTGGAGGAGGCGGCAGCCTATGACCTGGCGGATCGTCAACAGGGCTGGCAGGGCGAGGGCAACGCGGCGCTGGTGGGCAGAAAGTACAGCATCTTCCGCAATCCGTCACAGTTTGGCGAACGCGGACATGAATCTTCCGGAGACTACGTGGGGATCGCGGGTGTCGGCGCGAATGCTGCCGAACTCCCGGATAATGATCGCCGCGCAGGAGTCTTTGGATACAATCGCAGTACAACGTTGCGTTCGATCACGGACGGGACTTCCAACACTCTGATGATGACCGATTCGTCGCAGCCCAGCGTATCGATGTTTGCGGGGGGCAGACAGACGATCCGGGGCTTCAGCCAGCAGCCCTACCTGAACGGTCCTGACGAAATTGGCTCACCGCACGCCGGAATCGTGCATGGGCTTTTGGCAGATGGTTCGATTCGAGCCCTGTCGGTGACGACGGATCCAAAGATCATCGAGTCGCTGGCGACGAAGGCTGGCGGCGAAGTGATTGACGAATTCTGATTGAAATACTGTCGGTGATGTCTCTGGAATTTCAGCAACCCACTTATCTGATCCTTGCACTGCCACTGGCGTTTGTTCTGTGGTGGTGGCATCGTCGCAGCCTGTCAGATTTTCCCCGGCAGCAGCGTTTGCTGTCGCTGCTTCTGCGGGCTGTTATCTGCTTTGCGGTGTTGTGCAGTCTGGCGGGTCTGACGTGGCTGCAGAGTTCTCGAGAGCCGTTTGTGGTGTTTCTGGTGGACCGCAGTTCCAGCGTCGGTTCGGCGGGTGAGCGGGCAGCGCGGGATTATCTGCAGTCGGCAGAGCGTTTGCGGGGTAGTCATCGGGCCGCGTGGATTCCCTTTGCGTCCAGACCGGAATTGCCGGCCGCCGCACCAGCTGACGTCACTGCAGCGGTCCCGCCGGACATTGCAGATGGCACCAATCTGGAGCTCGCGGTGCAGACAGCAGCAGCGACAGTACCGGCAGGTTATGTCCCGCGGGTGGTTTTGTTGTCCGATGGTCATGAAACGGAGGGCGACGTGCTGGCCGCTGCGGTGGCTGCTGGAACACCCATCTGGACGGTACCGCTGCCTGGCCGCGATGAACCCGAAGTGCAGATTTCGGAAGTAGTGGTCCCTCCGGAGGTTCGGGAGGGCGAGCCGTTTGTGGTGGAAGTGGTCGTATCATCGAACCACGCGGACGAGGGGCTCGTGGAAGTTTTTCGGGGTGGCTATCGGGTCATCAGCGAGCGTCGGCAGCTGGAGGGGGGCGAGAATCGGCTGCGGTTTGAACAGACGGTGGAGCGGGATCGGTTAGCGGTGTTTCGGGCGCGGATCTCGGAGCTCAGCGGGGACACACTTCTGGACAACAATTCGGCTGCCGGGCTCGTCTCCGCATCCGGCCGTCCGCGGTTGTTGATTGTGGAGAGTGAGCCGGAGCGGATTGAGGATCTGGCCTTCGCGCTCGAAGCCGAGGGAGTGGCTGTGGATGTGCGTCCCGTGGAAGGTATCCCGGAGTCGCTGGAAGCGCTGCAGAATTATGAACTGCTGGCGTTTTCAAACATTCCTGCCACGAAGGTTTCACCGCAGCAGATGGAAGTGATTCGCACGTGGGTTCAGGACTTCGGTGGTGGCTTTCTGATGCTGGGCGGGGAGCAATCCTTTGGTCTGGGTGGCTATTACCGCACGGCCATCGAGGAGGTGCTTCCGGTGCGGTGCGACTTCGAGAAGGAGCAGGAGAAGCCGTCTCTGGCGATGGTTCTGGTGCTGGACCGTTCCGGTTCGATGGATGGGGAGAAGCTTGAGATGGCGCGTACAGCGGCGCGATCAGCGGTGGAACTGCTGGGGGAGCGTGATCAGGCTGCTGTTCTGGCTTTCGACGACCAGACATGGGTCATCAGTGAAATGCAGCCGGCGGGGAATCGCGGTCAGATCAGCGATCAGATCAGTCGGCTGCAGCCCGGTGGTGGCACCAGCATGTATCCGGCGATGGAACTGGCCGCAGAAATGCTCAATGCCGCATCAGCGCGACTGAAGCACGTGATCCTGCTGACAGACGGTATTTCCAACAGCGGTGACTTCGAAGGTCTGGCCCAGCGAATGGCGGGTTTGAAGGTCACAGTTTCGGTGGTGGCATTGGGACCTGAAGACGCCACGGACGCGCGGCTGCTGAAGTCGATTGCCCGGATCGGCCGGGGGCGATTCTATGCGGCTCCTGATGCGGCGCAGGTGCCACGCATCTTTGCGAAGGAAACCATGACGGCCGGCAAATCGGCTCTGGAGGAAGAGCCGTTTCTTCCGCAGGTGGTGCGGGCGACACGAGTTCTGGCCGATCTGGATCTCGAATCCGCACCACTCCTGCTTGGATACGTCGTTACCAAACCCAAGGCGGGCAGTGAAGTGATACTGGCGACAGAGAAGGGTGATCCGCTGCTGGTCTGGTGGCGAACCGGGCTGGGCATGTCGGCGGCCTTCACTTCCGACGCCAAGAGCCGCTGGGCGGCCGAATGGCTCACATGGCCGGGCTATGGCAAATTCTGGACTCAGGTCATGCGACAACTGATGCGCAGAACTCCGCCGGGTGGCCTGCAGCTGTCCGTCACTCGCCGCGGCAACCAGTCGGTGCTCACGGTCGATGCGGCGGACGAGGCAGGCAGTTTCCTTAACGGTGGCGAAGCAGAAGTGCTTGTCACCGATCCTGCCATGAAGACTTCCCGACTTGCACTGCAGCAGACTGCTCCGGGACGCTATGTGGGTGAAGTCAACACGACAGCTTCCGGCGCCTGGAATCTGGATTTCACCATTCGCCGCGACGGCCAGACCGCGGCTCAGCAGTCTCGGGCAATTGTCACGGGTGAATCGGAAGAGCTGCGGCTGAAACCGGTCAATACAGAACTTTTGCTTCAACTGGCAACGACCACTGGAGGCGTGAACAACGCAGCCCCTGAACAGCTGTTTGAGCCGTCTCTGCAACAGGTGGTCCGCCCACGAACACTCCGCCCCTGGCTGCTGGCGCTGGCAGCCCTGCTGCTGATCCCTGACACAGCCCTGAGAAGACTGGAGCTGCGGTGGTTAAAGCGGCCAGCATCTGCAGCCGCCTAAATCAGTTCGCGGATCGGTTCCCGCTGATCCAGCAGATATTGTGGACGCCCGGCCTGGTCTGGAATAGTGGCAGTTGCCGGGTCGATTCCAAGACGGTGATACAGCGTCGCGAAGACTTCCTGATAGTGGACCGGACGATCCTGCGGGACTTCTCCGAGCCGATTTGTGGAGCCGATCACCTGGCCGGTCCGCATTCCTCCTCCGGCCAGCAAACAGCAGGAGACCTGTGGCCAGTGATCGCGGCCGGCATCCTTGTTGATTCGTGGAGTGCGTCCGAATTCACCCCAGGCCACCACGCTGACATCGTCCTGCAGACCGCGCTGGTGCAGGTCTTCAATGAGCGCCGTGATTCCCTGGTCGAATCGTGCCAGCTGAGTGGGAAGGCGATCGAAATTGGCACCGTGCCGATCCCAGCTGCCAAAGGACAGCGTGACACAGCGCACACCGGCTTCCACGAGTCGCCGCGCCATCAGGAACTGATCCATCCAGTGCGGCCCGGCGTCTTCGCCAAACGCCGGATCGGCACTCCCGCGCCCGTAGCGATCACGAGTAGCCGGGTCCTCGCGTTCGAGGTCCAGCGCTTCCACGAGTCGGCTGGAAGTGAGCACGTCAAAGGCCTTCTGAGTCAGCGCATCGACACCGCGATACTGCGTGACGGAGTCAGCAGTACGACGGAAACGGTCGAAGCTCTGGAGCAAATCGCGGCGATTGCGAAGCTCTTCAAGGGAGATCCCGGTGAGCCGCATGTCCGCCATTCCCTGACCTTCCGGCTGAAAGGCGGCATGAGCGGTTCCAAGAAAGCCAGGCATGCCGGGATTACTGTAAGGAGCATGCCGGGTTTTAATGGTGAGCCCGACAAAGGGAGGCACCGCAGGATCGACGGGACCCAGCAGTCGCGAGACGGCAGACCCGAGCGAAGGATGATTGTCCTGACGGCCGCGAGCCCCAATGGGATAGCCGCTCAGACACAGGTCGGAAGCGTGCTGATCCGGACAGCCGTGCAGGGACCGAATAATCGTGGCCTTGTCCATCACAGTTGCCAGCCGCGGCATGTGCTCACAAATCTCGATCCCGGCCACATTCGTGGCTATCGGCTTGAACGACCCGCGGATTTCCGGCGGCGCGTCCATCTTCAGGTCATACATGTCCTGATGTGAAGGACCGCCCGAAAGATAAATCATAATCACCGATTTGTGCCGCAACACGCTGCCTCGAGCTGTCGGCAGACCAGACTGAGCAGCAATCAGCTGCGGCAGTGAAATGCCACCCAGCGCCAATCCGCCAATCCGCAGAAACTGACGACGCCCAAATCCATCGCAGTGAGCAGTGGCTGAACCATGAATGTGAAGCATAGGAGGAGACTTTGTGGTGGGAGGCGGGCCGATTGGCAGTCACTTTGTCGCCTTTCGCTCTGCGAAAGGACTTCCGATGCCGTGCTTTCGCGGAGCGAAAGACCGACTCTCGCTGTCCCCGACGGCGAAAGTGGCTGCCATTGGTTGGGAGGTGGGAGGTGGGAGGTGGATAAGAAACTAATCTGCAAACATCAAAAGGACACTGAAAACTGAAAACTGAAAACTGATCACCGCTACAGCAGCCCTGCGATTGGTTCACCGTGGTAGACCTGATGTGGTCGTTCGAGAGCATCTTTCCAGACGATGGATTTCGGCAGTCCGAGCGTCTGGTAGATGGTGGCGGCCATATTTTCGGGTGTTTGAGGATCGGACTTGGGATAGCCACCGGTGGCATCAGATTCACCAACAACGGAGCCACCGCGCACACCTCCGCCGGCGAAGAAGACTGTTTGAACGGCGCCCCAGTGATCCCGGCCGGGCAGTTTTGTTTCGGCACCGGGGAAGGTGAAGACTTTGGGTGTACGGCCGAATTCACCGGCCATGACGATGAGGACATCATTAAGAAGTCCGCGTTCGTCGAGGTCTTCGATGAGTGCGGAGACTGCGCGATCGGTTGGCGGGAGCAGGAATTCGCGAAGGTTGCGGAAGGCTGCTTCGTGAGTATCCCAGGATTCGTCGTTGCCAAGATTGACTTGTACGAGTCGGACACCGGCTTCGACGAGTTGTCGGGCCATGAGCAGTGACCAGCCGAAGGAATTTCGGCCATAGCGGTCCTGCAGGCGGTCGCTGGCGGCATGAACATCGAGAGCGTTGTGGACGCGGCCATCGAGCAGCAGCGAGACGGCTGCTTCGCGATGCTGATCGTAGCGGAGCTGTTCGGCGGCAGTATCGAGAGCAGCGCGCTGGGATTCGATGGATCGCAGGAGTTCAACGCGGGAGTCGAACTGGTTGCGAAGGAGGCTGCCGGCGAGTTCAAGCCGGGGGGCTTCGTAGCGATATCCGGCGGGTGTTTCGTGACCGCGCTGCCGCTGGAAGCCGTACTGCGGAAAGGCTCCGTGGACGTAGTCCGTATCTCGATATTGACTGGCTTCGATAAACCACGGCTCGGAGCGTGATCCAAGTACTCCGGCAAATTGTCCGGGAATGGTCCGCCCGGTGACATGGACGAGTTTTTCCGGGAGTACGGCGGCCGGGGGAAGATTGTTGCGGGGCGGGAGCAGTTTTGTGACAAGAGCAGCGAAGGAGGGATCGTCCTGGGCGGTGGGGCGATTCGGATTGAAGCCCACGGGAGTGGGAGTCCTTCCGGTGAGCATCACATGATGCCCGATGGAATGCTCGTTGTAGGGATGGGTGAGCGACCGCACCATGGCCCAGCGATCGCTGCAGCCGGCGAGCAGTGGGAGGTGTTCGCAGATCTGCACGCCGGGAGTGCGGGTCGCGATGGGGGCGAATTCGCCGCGGATGTCTGCCGGAGCGTTGGGTTTGGGGTCGAAGCTGTCGTGCTGGGCCAGTCCACCGGACAGGAAGATGTAGATGACAGCCTTTGCGGTGGTTATGGCAGCATTGCCCTCGTCGGCCTGCAGCTGTTTCAGGGCGGAGAGATGATTGATTCCCAGTCCCAGCAGTGCTGAGGTTCCCACCTGGACAGCAGCGCGGCGACGCAGTGGGTGCTTAAGTGCGGCGGCAGGTTGCAGCATGTCGGGGTCCTCCGGGGAGGGGGGGAGGCAGGGTGGGGGTCAGTAGTTTAGACGTCAATCCCCTCTGTATGCAACTAAAGTCCGAGCCGACCGCCTGAGTCACGACTGATACTGCGCGAAGGCCCTGCCGTCCACAGAACGGCAGGGCCTTCAATCGAAGAGTATCCGGGCGATTTCAGAGCAGTTGCGGGAGCAGTGTGAAGTAGAAGTCCAGAACCGAAGCAGTTTCAACACCGTTCACATCAACAGCGATATCCGTGGAAGAGCCCGCGGTGCTGGAGGCATGATCTTCGGTTGTCGCGTCAACAGGAGCGGTCGTGCGCTGCGGCTGAACGGTGATTTTCCGGGAGACCGCGACCGGTCCGGAGTTGACCAGCGCGGCGGTGTCGTCGGGGCTGCCGTGGGGAACAAGTGTCCGAGTCCCGGAATTGCGGGGTCTGGTGGAACCCTCTTCTGCTGCTGGCCGTTCCTCACTGGAATTCTCTACAGTCGGTGCATCTCCGGTCCACGTTGGAGGCGGATCTGCGATGCCCTGAGGAGAGGAGTTGCCGGACCCGAGCAACGTGGTGAGGTAAGGAGCCGGGGCAATCAGCGTTCTTGCCGAGCGGTAGGCCACCACAGAATCGTTGGCATCATCAACGACCCAGATGTCCATCGTGGAATTGGATGGGTCGAGTGTGATGCCGGTGGGCATCACCACGGAGGCCCCCAGCAGCCATGAAACGGAGCTGACAGAGACGCCCTGCGCATTGAGCGTGTAGCGGAAGACGCGGTCCTGTCGCAGGTCATCATTTACGGTCCAGAGATAACCGACTCCATTCTGGAATCCGTAGACGATATCCCGAGGCTGGTTGTTACCGATGGCCAGAGCGAAGTTGGTGCGGGGGGATTGGGTGCCGGAAGTCCGTGAAGCAGCAGCGGGGTAGTAGAAGACGCGGTCCGAGCGGTTATCGACGATCCAGATGTTGGTTCCATCGGTGGCGATGCCTTCGGGAAGTGCATTCCATGGGAGACCAGCGGCTCGCCATGAACCTTCCAGGACACCGGCGCTGGAGTAGACGTAGACATTCTGGTTGGTATCGATGACCCACAGTCGCTGACCGGCGGCTGTTGTGGCGATACCGCGGGGGGCGGTATTGTTGACGTCGTTCGAAGAGACAGAAATTGGTGAAAGGGTCGGATCATATCGGTGAATGGTGCTGCTGTTGAATCCGTCGCCATCCACAACAAAGAACTTCGGCGGCGGCGGCGGTTCGTTGTCGATGTTGACGAGATCAACTGAATCCAGCAGGAACATATAACCAGGATCGATGGTATCGGAATAGATTCTGATTTGATAGGGGACGTCTCGATCGTAGACGGCATCGTCCTGACCCGTCACAGTCACGGTCTGGGGAATATTCCAGTTTGTGTCGTCGAAGATCAGGAACGGTACGGAGACGTCAGCTTCAGTGAGGTCTGTAGATGAAATGTGGAGGGTGACCTGATACAGCGGCTGCGAGTTGAGAAAAACGTTAAAGGTGACAGTGCCTCCGGACTCCGTTGTCTGCGAACCCGAAAGATCGGAGGTCCCGATAGCAGCGAAGTCATCGTTGAGGTTAGTCAATGTCAGGTCGTCGGTGTCCTTGCCGTTATACAGGGCGTCTGAGGAGCTTGCGGGACCGATGACGACGTCCCAGTTGATGTTTCCGTCGTCAATGAAATCATCGACACCGGTGAGTGTCACTGTTTGTGGGACAGACCAATTCGCAGGTGTGAAGACAAGACTGCTGACGTCCGTGATTCCCTCCGCGGTATTGCTGGAGGAAATCGGAATCGTCACATCACCTGATGGCTGCATGCGGAGATACACATCGAATGTGGTCTGACCGCCTGCTTCTGTGGTTGCCGCCACGACTGGCGGAGTGATTGTAATCAGGCTCTGGAACACCATGGCGGCAACGTCAAGACGACCGCCGGTGGATGTCGTCGTTGCCATGGATGGGGTGGGGGCAACGGAGTTGAAAAGTGCGCGGCGGAGATCCTGAGCCGGGAATCCTGGCTGCTGGAGCGATGCGTACAGGGCAACGGCCCCGGAGACATGCGGCGTCGCCATGGATGTGCCCTGGTATGAGGCATAGTTGTTGCTGGGTACTGTGGAGACGATGTCGACTCCGGGAGCACCGAGATCGACGGTGTTGCGCCCGAAGTTGGAGAAGACAGCGCGGGAGCCACTGCTGGTGATGGCGGCAACGGCGACAACGGCATCGTAGCTTGCCGCAGTTTCGGTGGACGAGGCGACGGTGGTGTTGTAGTTTGAGGGATAATTCAGGACGGAATCGTTGTTGTCGCCGATACCATCGGCACCGCCATTTCCTGCGGCCGCAATGAACAGGATGTCGGCCTTTGCGCCACGGATAATCGCACCCAGCAACGCATTAGAAAAGCCGCCACCACCCCATGAGTTGCTGGTGGCCACGATGTTCAGGTTATGCCGAATCTTGAGATCGGTAAGGTAATCGACCGATCTGACAGCATTCGCTGTTGTGCCACCTCCACTGCCAAGAAACTTCGCAGAAATCATGGTCACATCCCAGCTGACGCCGGCGAGTCCAGTGCCGTTGCCACCCGTTGCCCCGATGGTGCCGGCGCAATGCGTTCCATGATCGTCGCTTACACCGTCATAGATTGTGTTGTTGCCACCAGCAAAGTCCCATCCTCGAGTATCATCGATGTAGCCATTGTTGTCATTGTCGATGCCATCGACAGGTTCGAACGGGTTCAACCACATATTGCCAATCAGGTCCGGATGATCAAACTGGATCCCCTCGTCGATCACTCCGATGTAAACATCCGACGATCCTGTGAAATCCCTGTCCCAGACCTGTTCGGCCTGAGAGCCGTAGATGTTCGTGGTGTTGACGGGGCCGACGGCAACCGGATTGTCGCTGCTGTAGGTGCCCCAGAGGCTGCCGTTGGTGTACTGTGGATCGTTGCTGACCTGTTCCGTGCGGTACAGATAATTCGGCTCTGCAAATACGACCGAGGGATCACTTTCTGCAAGCTGAATGGCCTGCTGAATGGTGAGCCCCGGGGCAATGGAAATTCGCTGCAGCACTCCGGTACCGGATCGCAGCATGGCGGGCGTCTGAATGTTCTCGAGCACCACGCCTCCGATCGCGGTCTGCACTGCCGTCGTGGTGTTTCCATTTACCTGCGGACGGAACTGCACGAGAATCTCTCCGGGCACATGTTCTGCCAGCGGCTCCGGTGGATTTCCCGCAACGCCACCTGTACTCGACAGAAGCGCTCGCGATTCCAGCCATTCCACCAGGCCAGATACTTGTACCCCGCGAAGCTGACCCAATCGTCCCCGCAATTGCCGCTTATGCATGCGATACACCCCAGAAAATGTGGTGGAAAAGGCCAAGCCACAGCGGGAAACGCACCCCGCCTTATCCGCCAGCAATACAAGCCCGCTGCGGAAATTCTCAGCTTTGCTAAGCCTGTTTCTATATCCGCTACTTTCCAAAACTGTCAAGGAGGTTGCGGGAATTCGGGCGATTTGGAGGAAAATCGTCGGAAAGACGCAGGAGACTTCTACCCACTCGCTTCAACCTGTAATTAACATCCACCCAGAACTCGAACGCTCCGCAGCAATGGCGCACCTGCAAGGTCGCTTCTTCGCCTTGCGACGGGGCCCGGAGCCCCCGTCGCCCCGGCATTTCATACGAGGCCGAAAGAGGTGGTCCAACAGGCGGAAACCGCCCGAAGGCCACCACGAATTGCTGGCGAAATCCGCTCGAGATTTTCTCGCGAAGCACGCAGCAGCGAAAGGCATCAGGGCGAGTAAAAAGACTGGGTTATGGTGATGAAGGTGCATGGCACCTTTGCGGATGTTTGGCACCTTTGGGGATGTTCCAGCCGCATGGCGGCAGCCTGCGGGCAAAGGGCCGCGCCAGCGCGCGCACCTTCGGTGCGAAACATAGCCGGGGGCTGCCGCCCAACCGCTGTTGCTGTCGCAGGTAATAAAGGTGCATGGCACCTTCGTGGACGAAATCTCAGCCGCATGGCGGCAGCCTGCGGGCGAACGGCCCTGCCAGCGACCGCGCCAGCGCGCGCACCTTCGGTGCGAAACATAGCCGGGGGCTTCCGCCCAGCCGCTGTATAGACAGAGAGTTCTGCCTTGCCATCGCCGTTGTAGTCATCAGGTGTCGGAATATCGGTCGCCAGACCAAATTCGCTGGTGACAGTGATGAACTTGGTTGGGTCGGCAGGGTCAAC
>JBJTOP010000252.1:0-3916 GCA_046074645.1 Planctomycetaceae bacterium
TCTACCGCCTTGTGTACCCGGACCGATCACTGGTGACTCCTGTCACCCAGCACGGCAAGCCAGCTTCCGAAATCCTCGAACAACTAAGGGAATACGAATGGCGCACTCGCTATCGTGCCCGCCGTGAGCTGCATGGACGCCCAACTGCCGACGTGATGCCCGCTGTCACTGCATGGCTCAAGTCACTCAAGCCGGATGACCCCGAATATGATCGACTCCGCACCGAAGCTCTCTGGATCCAGCAGTCACATCATCAGCTGGATGCCAGTCTGCTCGCCGCAGTGCTTTCTTCAGCAACCCCCGATGCCCGTGCAGCCGCCACCCGCATCGTCGCAGACGAACGACAGTCCCTTCCGGATGCAGCCGCAATGCTGCAGATGGCCGCAACGGACCCCCACCCCCGCGTTCGCACCGAAGCCGCTCGCGGACTCAGCTTCTACCCCAGTACCGAAGCCGCCGGAAGGCTGCTCAAAATGGCCGACTTCCCCGAAGACTACTGGGTCGATTACACCGTTCAACATGCACTCGGAGCCAACGAAAAGGTCTGGAGGACTGACTATATCGCCGGTCGCTTCACAGGACTCAACCCCCGTGCCGGCACGATCGTCAACCGTCTTATCGCTGCCTCAGAAGCTGGCGCCGCCGCTCTCCCGCACCTCCAGGCACTGCTCAGCCAAACCCCCAAACCCGAAGAAGAACAAAACAAGGCCATGACGGCCCTGTCAAACCTCACAGGTGACGTTAATCGTGGTCGCGAAGTCTTCGTTCGCAACTGCACCGCCTGCCACAAAGTCGGCAACGGAGATGGTCGGGACTTCGGCCCAAACCTTGCCGGCGCCGCTAAACGCATGAATCGCTTCAAACTCGTCCAGTCCATTGTTCACCCCAACGCCGAAGTCGCCGAGAAATATCGTTCAACACTCATCGTTACCACCGACGGCATGCCCACCGCCGGATTGCTCGTCGCCGAAAACGAAAAGGAAGTTGAAATCTTCGACGGTAAAGCGGTGCGAAAAATTGCCAAAGCAGACATCGAAGAACGTGCCGTACAAAATCAAAGCAGCATGCCCGAAGGACTGGCTGCCACCATGGCCCCCGCAGAATTCGTGGATCTGCTGGAGTACCTCGCGGCACAGACACAGGAGGTTCCACAGCAGTAAACTCCAACCGCCGTCAATGCCGCACAGGCAGAGGTTTTCTCAAAGCGCGCTGACGATCCGCTCGAAAGCGCGCCTTCTATGCAAATCCTGCCCATAGTCGCGTTTCGCTCCGCGAAACGTTCTCCCGGCTCTTTCCCCGCTCAAGACCCCAATTCAACGAAACTCCGCCTCCACTCCAGAAACGCCGCAAACCTCCAATAGGCATCGATTCACCAGCCCGGACGCGAACCTGAAATGGGGAACGGCCAGGGAAAATAAGACCTGTAAAACGCCTTCGCAAAGCCTCCTCGGTTTGTGTTTTGCGCCACCCAGTGGGGTCCTGCTAAGAACTGCCCTGACACAGCGATGACGCTCAGAGACGGCGCGACCCAGCAGTTCACACCAGGCTGATGGCCCTGGGCTGACAGGCCGGATACGCAACAGCAACGAAGGCGATCCTCTCAAGTGCCCGGGGCAGAGTGGTCTGCCAGAAGGTTGCGATGGTCTGGCGCAGTTGGCGTTCAGCGGCTGAGCACAAAGCTGCCGCTTTCCTTTTTTGACCACCAGCGGGCGTTCAATCGGCCACCGGCGACGGTGCCACGGAAGTGGAACGTGCCCAAAAGCGGGCCAAGATTTCGACTGCCACTCAGAGTCACCGAGCCGTCGGCACTGGTCTGCTCTTGAAGCACCGCGGAATACTGGAATGGAATCAGCGCACAGAAACGCCCCCGAAAGACCACTTCCCATCGCCCGGTTCCGGCACACCGAAAATTGGCCTGCATGGGACCTTTGTGTCCCGTCGAGTCGCTGTGCCAGGTACCGCGCCAGCGGCCGGCAAGGTTGACGGGTGCCACGGTGTCTGATTCAGCAGAGGCGGTTGGGCTGTCGTCGGGGGCAACATCGCTCGACGACGTCTCCTGAGCGGCTGCCATGATGACGTTGATGCTGAAAAAGGTGGCCAGAACGCAGACGTATCGAGTGTGACTGAGCAGGGATTTCGGGGTGGGCATTGCTGGTACCTTTTCAAGCGGGATAAAACTGGGCCTGCAGGATGCTGGTCAGAGCGGCTGAGGTAGAGAAACCTGCAACATCTCCTGATGCGACGCGTGACGCCAGCCCCCGCCCCCTGTTGCCGACCTCGGATTCTCAATTCCGGAGTCGGATTTTGCCGCGCGTAGCGATTTTATGGTGCTGCGACAGCGGCGCGAATGTGCTCCGTGGCCCCCCGTCGTCTCCAACTTCGTCCGGAAGTTTGTTCGCAACGTGCCCGTACTCCCGTTATTCGGCCTTCTTTTTTCGGGCCTTCTTCGCAGGTGCACTTGCCGCCTTTTTGGCAGGCGAAGCGGCTTGTTTGCGGGCGGGCGCAGATGTCTTTCGCGCCGTTCCGCGTTTTGCGGTACGTCCGCTCCCACCGCGTGCAGCTTTTTCCTGCAGCCAGCCAAGAGCAGCCTGGAGGGTCACGGTTCCGATGTCGGTGTCCTTTGGTATCGTCGCGTTGATATCGCCGTGCTTGACATAGGGACCGTAGCGACCTTCGAAAATCTGCACCGGAGCCTGGTCTTCGGGGTGCGGACCAAGTTCGCGAAGGGGCACCGGGGCGGCTTTCTTGCGGACCGTTCGCAGCATTTCCACGGCGGCACCAAGTGGAATGGTGAGCACGTTCCAGACCTCGCCGTCGTGTTCCCATGTGTGCAACTTGCGATCGAAACTGGCGAAGACTTTGTCGTGCGTCACATAGGGGCCAAACTTACCGATTCCGGCGTTCACAACCTTGTCGGTAAGTGGGTGTTTCCCGAGCCTTCGCGGCAGAGAAAGCAGTTCGATGGCGGTGGGGAGATCGAGTTGTTCGCCGGCAAAACAGTTGGGAATGCTGCAGCGTTTGGGTTTCGGGTTTTCGGCTGTGACTTCACCCAGCTGCAGATACGGTCCGAAGGGCCCGCGCATGGAATAGATGGGCAGGCCTTCTTCGGGGTGCATGCCAATGGCTTCGGGGCCCTTCTGTTTTTCTTCAAGGAGCCGATCGGCTACGGCATTGGTGATTTCGCCTGGAGCGATGGTGTCGGGGATGGAGGCAGTGAGCTTCTCTTCGCCGCGTGTCTTTTCGAAATACGGCCCATAGCGACCGACTCGCACCGCGGCATCGAGGCCTTCGATGGAAAGCGTACAGGCATCGCGAGGATCAATTTCGCCGTCGCGACGTTTGACCTGTTCGTCGAGCCCCTCGTTGCCGTTGTAGAAGCCCCGCAGATAAGGCAGACGTTCGGCAGAGCCCGCAGCGATGTCGTCGAGCGTTTGCTCCATGCCGGCGGTGAAACCCAGGTCCACCAGTTTCGGAAAGTGGTTTTCCAGCAGTTTGGTCACAGCCATGGCAGTAAAGGTCGGCACCAGCTGATTGCCGTTGCGACGGACATAACCGCGGTCCTGAATGGTGCTGAGAATACTGGCGTAGGTACTGGGACGTCCGATGCCTTCGGATTCAAGCGTTCTTACGAGAGTCGCTTCGGTGAAACGGGCAGGGGGCTTTGTTTCATGGGAAACCGCATCGGCTCGCTCCAGCCTGAGCTTTTCGTTTTCCTTCATCGGGGGCAGGGTGGAGTCCTGGTCTTCGATGGCAGCTTCAGGATCATCGGATCCCTCCACATAGGCGCGGAAGAACCCTGCAAATTCCACAGTCCGACCGCTCGCCCGGAACTCAGCGTCCCCTGCCACGATCGTCACAGTGTCAAATCGCAGAATGGCATCTGCCATTTGAGTGGCCATCGTGCGTTTCCAGATCA